>JAYTUX010000485.1:0-3545 GCA_043744315.1 Betaproteobacteria bacterium
CAAAACAATTGTGTTGGAAACGGGCCGATGAAATGCCTTCCACATCGAAAAGTCATGTGATATCATTATTTGATATCATACAAATGTTCGTGTTTCCCGAAGATTTTGGCAAGGGTTCCAATTAACTTCATGAAGTACAAAGGCTACACCGCGCGCATCGATTTCGATTCAAAGGATGAAATCTTTTGCGGTCGTCTGCTGGGCATGAATGAGGCGCTGGTGTTTCATGGCGCGAGCGTCGAAGAATTGCGCGGGGATTTTGAATTCGCGGTCGATCACTATCTTGCCGAATGCGCGCGGCTGGGAAAGACCCCTGAAAAGCCGGCATCGGGAAAGTTACTGCTGCGCGTCCCGCCTGAAGTTCATGCCGATGCCATCGTCGCGGCGGCGGCCAGCGGCAAAAGTTTGAATCAATGGGTCGCGGACACGCTTACCGAAGCCCTTGCAACTTAACCGCATAGAAACAGAAGCGCGCGAAACTACGCCAATTCGTTGTAATACGAATAGCCGTCGGTCTGGCACAAGCCGCGCCGCCATTCCACGGGTTTATCCCCATAGGTAAACGCAATCCGATCGACGCAGAGTAGCGGTGTTCCCGGCTTTACCTGCAATTGCTTGGCGGAAAACGCATCGGCGGCTACCGCACGCAAACGTTCTTCTGCGCGAATCATGCGCAAGCCATAGGTCGTTTCAAAAAAACTGTAGATCGAACCCTGCGACTCCTGAATTTTTTCAAGCGTCAGGTTCGGCACCAATGCGGAGGGCACGGTGACTTCATCGAGGATCACCGGCTTGCCTGCAAACACCAGCACCCGACGAATCGCAGTGATCGGCGCGCCGATTTTCAAGTCGAGCGCACGCGCGATTTCGCTATTCGCTTTCCCGCGTTTGACATCGATGAACGATGTTTTCGGATGAATCTTGTCGCCCTTGTCGGGAATGATGCGCAGGAACCGGTATTGGGTTTTAGGCTCCGTGTGCGTCGCGACGAAAGTACCCTTGCCTTGACGACGGATGAGAATATTTTCCGCGGCAAGCGCGTCAATTGCTTTGCGCACCGTCCCCTGACTCACCTGATAACGAACTGCGAGATCCATCTCCGACGGAATTGCCTCGCCCGGTTTCCATTCGCCTGCGATCAGGCTGCGCGTAAGCAGAATCTTGATCTGGTCGTAAAGCGGTTGAAAACTCGGCGAGCCGCTGAATAACAAAGGCGTTGGCTGCACCGGCAAAGCAGGCAATGCGTGTTGTGCTGGCGTTGGGGCGGTTTTGGCGGATTTTGGCAATTCGGACATGTTGGGCCGGGCGGACTTTCGCGAGCACTATCGTAGCATATTGAAAAGCTTACTCACCTATCTTATATAAGATATAAGTCTGTTGACAGCCGCGCAACTCGGGCATAAGATTTAGGCGTTCCGCAGCGCAGCAATTCGAATCACCTTTCGGCAACGTTCTGAATCTCTTTTCCGACACTGCGCCACCGCTCTCATCCTCGCCGCCCATGACACCTTACCTCCGCCCCCGTCGTTCCATGCTGTACGTCCCCGGTTGTGCACCGCGATATTTGAATAAGGCGCGCACCCTTAAAGTCGATTCACTGATTTTCGATCTGGGCGATTCGGTGCTGGTCGAGAACAAGGAATCGTCGCGCAATCAGATCGTCGACGCGATCTTGCAAGGCGGATTCGGGCGTCGCGAAAAAGTGGTGCGCGTCAACGATCTCGATTCGCCGTGGGGCATTGACGATATCAAAGCGGTCGCAGACATTGGTGCCGATGCGATTTTGTTTCCAAATATTGAAAGCAAGACCGACGTCATCGAAGCGCTAGATGTGCTTGACCGTGCAGGCGGCGCGATGCTGCCGATCATGGTGATGATCGAAAGCCCAATCGCGGTATTGCGCGCCGAGGAGATCGCTTCCGCCTCCGACCGCATCGCCTGCATGATCATGGCAACCAGCGATCTGCTCACCCAATTGCATGGCAAGAAAACGCCTGACCGCCTCGCGCTGCATTATTCGCTTTCGCATGTATTGCTCGCGGCGCGTGCGTACAAGCGCGCGGCGGTGGATGGCATCAGTGTCGATATCAAGGACATGCATTCCTTCGAGTTAGCATGTCGCCTCTCGCGCGATCTCGGTTTCGACGGTAAATCGCTGGTGCATCCAAATCAATTGCCGTACAGCAACGATGCATTCACTCCAAAGCCTTCTGAAATCGGCCTCGCCAATGAAGTCATCGACGCACTCTCACAAGCGCATCGAGAAGGTCGCGGCACCATCATGTTAAATGGCCGGCTCGTCGAAGGCCACCATGTCAGCGCTGCCAAGCGCCTGCTCGCGCTGGTGGAAATGATCCGGGAACTTGAGTCCGCCTGATCGATTTTTCATGCGCCCCCTCACAGGATATTTTTTCGAGGATTACCACGTTGGACAAGCCTTTGTCCACGCCACGCCGCGCACGATTACACAAGGCGATGTCGCGCTTTATCAGGCGTTGACCGGTTCGCGCAATCCGCTGCATTGCAGCGAGCCATTCGCACAATCGATGGGCTACCCGTCGATGCCGATCGATGATTTACTCGTATTTCATATCGCGTTTGGCAAGACAGTGCCGGATATTTCTTACAACGCGGTCGCCAATCTCGGCTATGCGGATTGCCAGTTTCTAAAGCCCGTTTTCATCGGCGACACGATTCGCGCAGAAACGGAGATCATCGGCCTCAAAGAAAATTCCAGCGGCAAGACCGGCGTTGTTTACGTGCGCTCAAACGCATTCAATCAGCGAGAAGAATTGGTGTTGACGTGGGTGCGATGGGTAATGGTCAATCGCAAAAGCGCGTCTGCCGCGCCAAGTGCTGCAATGTATGGCGTGAGTGAATTTCCGACGTTTGTCGCGGCCAATGATCTCTCCATCCCGTCGTTCTTGCTTTCTGCTCCAAATCCGACTTATGAAACCGGTGGCGCCCGATTTTGGGACGACTATCAAATCAACGAATCGATCGTGCATCCGTCCGGTATGACGCTCGATGAAACCGATCATACCCTCGCCACCAAGCTCTACCAAAATACCGCACGCGTGCATTTCGATTTGCATCACATGAAGGATTCGCGATTTGGACGGCGCCTGGTATACGGCGGGCAGGTGATCTCGATTTGCCGCGCGCTCACCTATGACGGCCTCGAAAACGCACTGTCCATTCTCGCCATCAACGGCGGCAGCCATCACCAACCGACATTTGCGGGCGACACGTTGTATGCGGTGTCGACGCTGCTGATGAAGTGGCCGTTCAATTCGCACTTCGGCGCACTTCGCATGCAATTGTCGGCTTACAAAAACATCGATCCAAATTCAGACGCATTCAAGACGGCACCGGAGGAATGCAAAGTGCTCACGCTTGACTACACCGTGTTGGTGCCTCGTCGGTAGGAGTGATAACAGCATGCCTAAGGTCGATTGCATCACAACTTTCCCTTTCCCCGCACAGGCAGGGATCCAAGTTCGCGTGATTGGCATGACGACACTTGGGCCCCCGCCTGCGCGAGG
>JAYTUX010000486.1:0-3542 GCA_043744315.1 Betaproteobacteria bacterium
GGATACATATATAAACATCCATCTGATGCGTTATGGATGACTGGTGTGACCGGCACCAATGGAAAAACTTCTGTCGCGCAATGGATCGCCCAGAGCCTAGAGCACGCGGGCAGAAAATCGGCTGTCTTGGGCACCATCGGCAATGGCCTTGTGGGTAACACCAGCAATTTGCAGCCATCTGACAACACCACACCGGATGCCGTCGCGTTGCAACGTCAGCTGCGCGAATACGTGACACAAGGTGCGGTGGCGTGCGCGATGGAGGTGTCCAGTCACGGTCTCGATCAGGGTCGTGTTGCGGATATCAAATACGATGTCGCGGTATACACCAACCTCACGCGCGACCACCTCGATTATCACGGCACGATGGCCGCATATGGCGAGGCAAAAGCGAAGTTGTTCGCCAAGGGCCACCTGAAGCATGCGGTGATCAACGCAGACGATGCATTCGGTCAGCAATTAATTCAGCGGCTCAACACAGCAGACGGCACCGGCATCAACCTCATCCGCACTAGCACTAGGCAAAATGGGCATCATGCTGACCTGGTCGCAGAACAGTTGTCGGTTTCCGCAGCAGGACTCACGTTTGAAATTGGTGGAAAATTTGGCCGCGCAAGCGTGGAATCCAACATTCTCGGCGCGTTTAATGTTTCCAATTTGTTGTTGGTGATCGGTGCTCTTCTTGCCAGCGGCGTATCGCTTGAGCAGGCCGCCGCAATCGCTTGTGAATTACCGCCAGTACCAGGCCGCATGCAAACGGTGCGCTCGTCAGACAGAAACAAACCGCTGGTGGTTGTTGATTACGCGCACACGCCGGATGCGCTTGAGAAAGCGTTATCGACCATCGCCGCAATCGTGCCCGAAAATGGTCGGCTGATTTCAGTGTTCGGTTGCGGTGGTGATCGTGATCGCGGCAAGCGGCCCCAGATGGGTGCTATTTCGGCGCGTTACGCCGATTTGTCGATTGTCACGTCCGACAATCCGCGTACTGAAAACCCGCAACGCATCATCGAGGACATCGAGTCGGGCATGAAAGGCGCGCGACTTAAATCAATTTCGGATCGGCATCAGGCAATTTTTGAGGCGTTGAATGAGGCGAAAACTGGCGACATCGTTGTCATTGCCGGCAAAGGCCACGAGGACTACCAAATAGTCGGCGAGACCAAGCACCATTTCAGCGATATCGAAGTCGCCCAGGAAGCGTTGGACGCGTGGCACGGAGTGAGCCGATGAGCGCGGGGTTTTCGATGCGATTGAGTGATGTGGCGCGCGCGTTCGGCTCGGATCTGCCGGGGATGTCGATTGATGATTGCATGCTAACCGGCGTCTCCACCGACTCCCGCTCTTTAGAAGTGGGGCAATTATTTGTCGCGCTCACGGGCAATAATTTTGATGGGCATGCCTACGTCGCGCGCGCTGCCGAGCGAGGGGCTGCGGCCGCATTGGTGTCACGCACGATGGCCGATGTGGCGATCCCACAGATTCTTGTTTCCGATACCCGCGTCGCACTAGGCAGACTGGCACAAGTGTGGCGGCGGCGCTTTCCAATACCAGTGCTGGCGCTAACCGGCAGCAACGGCAAAACGACCGTGAAAGAAATGTTGCGCGCCATTCTTGTCAGGCATCTCGGGCATGCGGATGCATTGCTCGCTACCGAAGGGAATCTGAATAACGATATCGGCGTACCGCAAATGATGCTGCGCATGAACGCAAACCACAAGATGGCCGTCTTTGAATTGGGGATGAACCATCGCGGCGAAATTGCCTACCTCACCCACCTCGTTGAGCCGGATGTTGCACTCGTCATCATGGCTGGCACCGCGCATATTGGTGAACTTGGCAGTCGTGAAGCAATCGCAGAAGCCAAAGGTGAGATTTATACCGCTCTTAAGCCGAACGGTGTCGCAGTTGTCAACATGCACGACCGCTTCGGCAGTTACTGGAAAGAGTTGGCAGGCCACCATCAGGTCATCGGCTTTGGTGTGTGTGCCGAAGATGCCGTGTGCGGAAAATTTGGCACCGATCGTAATAGCCCGCTAACCATCGCGTATCAGGGCAGCGTGATTGACGTGCGTCTTCAAGTGCCGGGAAACCACAATCAGCGCAATGCGCTCGCGGCTGCTGCAGGGGCCTGCGCGCTTGGCGTGCCGCTGGCCGTGATCAAGTCGGGCCTTGAGGATTTTCATGGTGTTGCTGGACGCCTGCAGACGTACCGCGGCCACAATTCGGCCACCATCATCGACGACACTTATAACGCCAATCCCGATTCCGTTAAAGCTGCCATCGCCGTGCTCGCCAACCTGCCGTCCCCTCGCATTCTGGTACTGGGTGATATGGGCGAGCTCGGACATGAAGCTGCCGCCATGCACGCCGAAGTGGGCGCGTTTGCACGCGATGCAGGCATTGATTGTTTCTGCGCAACCGGCGACTTGATGCGCGATGCCGTTGAGGTGTTCGGCAAGGGCGCAGAGCATTTTCCGCAAATCGATGCGTTGGTCAGTGCGATCAAGCCGCGTCTGTCCGCCGATACCAACGTGCTGGTGAAAGGTTCGCGCTTTATGTCGATGGAACGCGTGGTCTCGCAGCTGGTACCGGACTACCACGGAGGGCATGCCTGATGCTGCTCGAACTCTTCCAATGGCTAGCAAAAGACTATCGTGTGTTCAGCGTGTTTCAGTACATCACGTTACGCACCGTGCTCGCAGCAATGACGGCGTTGGCCATCTCGTTCATTATCGGTCCGTGGATGATTCGCAAATTGACGACGCTGAAAATCGGACAGTCGGTGCGCGACGACGGACCACAAACGCATCTGGTCAAGGCGGGCACGCCGACCATGGGGGGCGCGCTCATTCTGGCAGCGGTAGCAGTGACTACACTGCTCTGGGGCGATCTTCAAAATCGTTACGTTTGGGCGTGTCTTGTCACGACCATCGGCTTCGGGGCGATTGGCTGGGTCGATGATTACCGCAAGGTCGTTCACAAAAATCCGAAAGGGCTTTCGGCTAGAGTCAAAATGTTTTGGCAGACCGTGATCGCCGCACTTGCGCTGTCGTACCTCGCCTACCGGACGAATCTGCCGCAACAGACTGATTTGATCGTGCCGTTTTTCAAAACGGTTGCGATTCCGCTTGGCACCCTCGGGTTTATTGTGCTGGGATGGTTTGTGGTTGTTGGTTTTTCAAACGCCGTAAATCTAACCGATGGCCTTGATGGGCTGGCCATCCTGCCGACCGTAATGGTGGCGTCTGCACTCGCCATCTTTGCGTATGTCGCAGGCAACAGAGTGTTCGCCACTTATCTGGGCGTGCCGCATATTCCGGGCGCAGGCGAGCTCGCTATTTTTTGCGGTGCAATTGCCGGCGCGGGCCTTGCATTCCTGTGGTTTAACGCCTATCCCGCCGAAGTGTTCATGGGTGACGTGGGCGCGTTGGCGTTAGGCGGGGCGCTCGGACTGATCGCCGTGGTGTGCCGCCAAGAGATCGTGCTGATCATCATGGGCGGCGTGTTTGTGGTGGAAACGCTGTCGGTAATGATTCAGG
>JAYTUX010000487.1:0-12295 GCA_043744315.1 Betaproteobacteria bacterium
AGTACGGCGTCGCATCCCGCTTCTCTTGCAAGCGTCGCCTCTGCGTCTCCAGAATGCGCAGTCAGCATCGCAATCGGTTGGGAAAATCCCCTGCGCCGCAATTCAGCCACCGCTTGCAGCCCGTTTAGGTCGGGCATCTCCATATCCATCAAGACCAGATCCGGCGTTTCCGCAAGTGCGACATCGACGGCCATCCGGCCATTTTCTGCTGTCAATGCGTTGAGGCCCATCCCCGCCACATACATTGCGACCAGATCGCAAATAAGATCATTGTCGTCCGCGATCAAGACGCTGCCCTTCAACTTGGCCGTATCCATTGGCGACCGAATTGCATCAGTGCGCACCGGCAACTCGCACGCATCAGCCATGATCGTCACTGTGAAGATGCTGCCGGAACCCGGGGTTGACTCGACGCTGACATTGCCGCCCATCAAATCACTGAGCATGCGGCAAATCGACAATCCTAATCCGCTACCGCCGAATTTCTGGGCAACGCCATCGTGCGCCTGCGCAAACGGCGTGAAAATTCGATTGACCTGTTCCGGTGGCATACCCGGCCCGGTGTCGTGCACCGCAATTGCGAGTCGACCATCGACCCAATTGCAGTGAATCCTGACCGACCCTGTGGCAGTAAATTTCACCGCATTGGCGGCGAGGTTGATCAAGATTTGCTTTACCCGCATCGGGTCAAGCATGAGGCCAGCCGGTACCAGCTCGCCAACACTTGATTCCAGAGTCAGGTGCTTCGATTTTGCCGTTGGTGAAAGCGTCAGAACCACCTCACTGACAATGCTGCGGATATCGGTGGGACTACGGACGATTTTCATCTGGCCCGCTTCCATTCGTGATTGATCCAGCAAATTATCAATAAGCGAAAGCAGATGACGACTGTTCCGTTCAACCACGTCGGCAAATTCGGCGCGCTCTGCAGGTGGCATGGCCGGATCGGCCATCAGCTTGTTGTAGCCCATGATGGCCGTCATCGGCGTGCGCAATTCATGACTGATGTGCGAGACGAATTGCTCTTTCATGCGAAACGCCTCCTGCGCGGCGCGCTTGTCGACATCCAACTGCCGTTTTTCGACCGACAGTCCAACCATGCGTCTTAGCAGCAGCGCAAGGTAGGTGAACAGCCCCGCCAACACGGGAAACAATAATGCCGCCTGCTGGCCGCGCGCAAAAAGCACGGTAGACGCCAGCGTCACCACGACCAACATGGCGAGGCCGGAAAGATATTCGAGATAGGGTCGGTCGTCGGTGCGGCGCAAGAATGCCGCCAGCGGGATGATCAGTGCGACGAGATAAAGCATGCCATCCCCGACGGGATAACGCGCTGCCAGCACACTTCCCTGCGCAAGCATTTGATGCATTAATACGGCGGCATGCAGGCCAGGCAGTTGGCCAATGGGCGTCATGATGTTATCGCCTAGTATCGCGCTGGACGAACCGATAAAGACCGTCTTGCCGCGAACGGAGTCAGCGACGGCCTGCGTGCCTTGGCCGCCGTTGCGATCCGTTGCCGCAGCGACCAATTCCTGAAACGGCATTTCCGGCATGCCCGCCACAGAATGTGGAAAGCGCAGCTCGACTTCGCCCGACGATGCGAGCGGCCAACGCAGCGCGCCAAGCGCCAATGTGTGGGTATCCCCCGACAATTTTTCCTCTGGCTTTGCCGCCATCAGCGCGGCCAAATGCAGGCTGGGATGACGCTTGCCATGCACCTCGTGGATCAGCGGTATGCGCCGCACGATTCCGCCGACGTCGAGATTCACCGTGTTTAAACCGATGCGTGTGCCGCGCGCATTGATCAGCGCTGCCACCGGTAGCGTCGCATCCTCCCAATGCTGAATGGGCACGGCGTCGAGTCCCGTCAGCGCGTTTTTGTCGAGTAGCGATCGGTAAGCAATGCCCCGCTGCAAGCCTTGTTGCAAGGCGGATGCGATCAATACCGACTGGCCGCCGGCATCAAGCGCCGCCGCGAATTCGTCGTCGCCACCGCGCGACTCGGAAAACAGGATGTCATACGCGACAACTTTTGCGCCTGACTTGACCAGGTAACGGTGAATCTGCGAGTAGATATCCCGATCGTACGGCCACGGGCCCAACTGATTGACGAGGCCGGCAATTGATGGCTCATCAACATCGACGACCAGCACGTCGGTGTAGGTCAAGGTAGGCGCGGTTGCAGCGATCTGAAGATCCTGCAAAGCGAGGCTCGCAGTACGCAGGATAGGCACTTGCGCCGCCAGCATCGCCAGCGTCAAGGCGCCCGCCGCGATACCGATTCCCGACCACATCGAGCGCCGAGTCACCGGTAATGTCGCGGTATTGGCTAACATGTATTAAAGATTCGCCAGGGACAACATGAATTCGGATTTTGACATGCGCATTCTTTCGCCCCTCGAAGTTCACACGTTGCACGGCGGCCACCAAGCGCGGTGAACCCGGATTTGGCAGGTCGCAAACCAAAACCGCATTTTACTGTCGATTGATGGGCGCACTCCTCCATAGTCAATGCATACTGGCACGCAGTCACAAATATCCACATTCACAATTGAATCTCTACATTGTCGATTGAAAAAGTGAATGCTTCGCAGAACGATGTCGCCACCTGGGTTCTGCCGCCGCTCGAATCCGTTTTGGCGGCAATTAAGGCGCGCGGCATCACCCTCCCGCCGGGCAATTGTCGTGTCAGCGCGTATGGCGATTCGGCAGCGCTAACGCGCGAATTGCTGGCGCTGATTGACGCCGGCAAGAAACGTGGCGGCGCATGCTTGCGCTGGACTTACGAGTTTGAAAAGGAGGCACCACCCGTCGTGGGCGATATTGAAATCGTTCTCGATCATCAAAACGAACCCGTTCTGGTTACAAAAATTGTTCGCGTCGATGAGCATCCGTTTCGCGAGGTCGGTGCAGATTTCGCGGCCGTGGAAGGCGAAGGCGACGGTTCACTCGCGTATTGGCGGCATGAACACTGGTGTTATTTTTCGCGTGAATGTGCGCGCATTGGCCGGGAGCCAGAGGAATCGATGAGCGTCATTTGCTCAACGTTTGAGCTCGTTAGCATTATCGAGCGCTGAATATTGAGCGTAAATGTGTCGGTCGCCTCGCCATAGCACAAATTGTCAAAACACTAGCATTGGCGGGCGTTTTCGGACTTTTTCGCCTGAAAATGCCCGCCAATGCTAGTGTTTTGTTCGCTAGCTGGCATTGCTGGCTGCTAGGCTTGCCGTATCGTCCGATGAGTTAGCGCGGGTAGGGATTTACGGATGGTCTGCTGATACTGCGGGTTGATGCCCGCGACCACCACGCCCGAACCACGCGGCAAATGATCCAGCACCACGCCCCATGGGTCGACAATCATCGAGTCGCCATGGGTTTCGCGACCATTGACGTGAAAGCCACCTTGCGCGGGCGCAATCACGTAGGCGAGATTTTCTATCGCCCGTGCGCGGATCAACGTTTCCCAGTGCGCCTTGCCGGTGGTCGCCGTGAAGGCGGAGGGCACAACGATGATGTCCACATTATCCATCGCGCGGTACAACTCGGGAAAGCGCAAGTCATAACAAATCGACAAACCAATGCGGCCATACGGCGACTCCACCACCACCACTTTGTCGCCGGCTTCGATGGTGCGTTCCTCCGAGAAATTTTCGGTGCCGAGCGCCAGATTGAACAGGTGAATCTTGTCGTAGCGCGCAATTTCTTTGCCTTCTTTGTCATAGACAAAACAGGTATTTCGCACCTTGTGCGGCACGCTGGATTCCACCGGAATCGAGCCGCCGATCAGCCAGATGCGGTGCTTCGCCGCCGTCTCGGACATCCATTGCTGGATCGGGCCATCGCCGGGTTTCTCACGCACCGCGATTTTGTCGGTGTCCTTCATCCCCATGATGGCGAAGTACTCCGGCAGCACCACGATGCGCACCCCGATCGACACCGCCATATCGATTAGCCGTGCCGCTTCTTCGAGATTGGCGGCAACATTCGGGCCACTCGCCATCTGGATCGCCGCCACACGAAAAAAAGATTGCGTAGATTGGCTGATCTTTACAAGAGCGTCGGGAATTTGGCTGGAATGACGAGTGATGATCATGGTGTAATTTTGGCGGAATCGGCAGCAGGGGTCGGCACAATTGCCGGAGCGGCCGGCGGCACGGGCGCGTTTTTCTTGACCTCGTCGACGTGTGGGTCGTCCCACGGCCCCGTCACCAGCAATTCATAGGATAGCGCACCCTCGAGCAATTTTCCGACACCATAGACGGCGGCGCCGATGACCGGCGTCAGGAAAACGGCTGCGCCGAGTGCCGCGCCCTCGCCTACCAGTGGGGCGACCTTCATTTTCAAATTGACTTTTTCGGTCGGCAAGGATGCATCACCGGTGGTCTTGATATACGCCGCCGGTCCCTTGATTTCAAAATTATCGGTGGCCATGACGCCGTTGACAATCTTCACATCGCCATCGATTTTGTTGAACGCAAGCCCTTCCGAAAAAATATCGCGAAAATCCAGCGTGATGCGGCGCGGTAGCGATTGCAGACTCATCAGGCCCAACAGTTTTCCGGCACCAGGCTCGATCTTGGCGAAGCGCCCGTCGGCTGCATGCACTTTGAAATGGCCGGAAAGAATATTGGTCTGAAATTGTGTCGCGTGGCCCGGCCAGGAAAGTTCGCCTTCCAGTTTAGCGTTGCCGCCTTTCAGGTAATCGCCGAAGCCGAATTGGTTGAACAACGCATTCAGATTCGATGTCTCCAGCTTCACCGTCATTGCCGTGCGCGAACGACCCATCGACCCCTTCGGATCGCTCTGCGGATCGCCGTAGCGTTGCCAGAGGCCTTGCATATCGAGTTTCGCGTGACCATTGCTGATATTGAGCTGATCGATTTTCCAATTGGCACCTTGCGGGGTCGCGCGCAATTCGAGTTTGCCCAGCAAACGCTCTTTGAACGTGAATTTGTCTGCGACGATATCGAGCGCCGGATAATCCGGTTCCTTGCCCGGTTCGGGTACCGGCAACGGGCCGGTGGCCGTGTTTGGCGATTCATCGGCCAGCGTGAATCGTTGCAGCCGCGCACGCACCAGGCCACGCTCGCTAAACGCAGCAGGTCGCCAGGTGAAATCGCCGCTTGCCTCCATGCTATCGACATTCAATCCCCAACCGTCAGCACCGTGACGGCCTTTCAACGTCATCGGGTTGAACAAACGTCCGTAGGCCAGCAGGCTACCCAACTTGAAATCGAATCCGGCGATTGGAGAATCGTACTTGGCAGCGACCGTGTTCGTGCCGGCAGCCGCAGGTGTGGCAGGGGTGACGGTAGGGTAAAAAGCATCGATGGCCGCGCGCCACGCATCAAAATCGAGTTTTGCAATGGTCCCCGAAAGCCAGGTACCTTCCGGCACGACGATTTCGCCCAATGGCGCACCCACGTTGGCGATGCCGCCAAAATATCCCTGCGTGTTTCCCTTTGCATCAAAGCGACGTTGAAAACGCGCGTCGATCCGAGTTTCCGGATTGTCGCCAGTGGCAAGCGCATTGCCCGCCAATGTGACGCGAATTTTTTCGTTGGCGAGCCCCGTGTTGGTAAACGCCACGCGCAATTTCCGCATTTCATCCGCGCGTTTCGAGAGTGGCGCAGGCAGGTCCATGCTTATTCCCGCGAGCGTGGATTCAATCGCAACTTCAACACCACTGCCCTTGACCGCCGCGACGCGCCCGGAGAAATCCGCCGTACCGGTCACTTGCGCCGGCATCCGAAATGGCAGCACATCGCCCAATTGCGCGATGTCCGCACGCGCAGCGAAATCGACCGTCACAGGATTTTCGCCCGCTCCCGCAATATTGATCATCAGCGGATTGCCGTACGTGACACCGGCGAGCGAAAGACTTTTCACGCTGTTTTCGGTGAATGCCACACCACCATTCAAATTGACGATATCGATGCCGCGCTCGCCCAGCGGCAGTTTGGCGCGTGCGCGCGAGACCGTATATTTGCCGTTGATCCTGGCGGGTTCTTTCGTGCCGAGAAAAAATTTCAGTCCGAGTTCCAGTTTTCCGGGGCCTTCCAGGCTCACAAAGCGGGTGAACGCGCCGACGTTGTCGATGAGCGGGCTTTCTTTCAGATAGCGCGCGGTATCTTCGGCGCGCGCATCGGCGAATCCCTGAATCGTCAGGATCGGTGGCGAGCCGCCAAAGTCATCGATAACCACGCTGGTTTGCTTCAGCGGCGCATTGAATATTTTCGCGCTATCCACTTTTGCTTCGAAGCGGGTGTTCTCGAAAAAGAGGCTGCCATTGATGTCGTTCACGGTGGGCCAGCCTTCGGCGTAACGGTAATCGATGTCCTTAATCTTCGCATCGATGCGAAACTGCCCGCCTTGGCCTTGGCGATATGGAAAATCGTACAGCGCACCCTTGAGCGTGAAAGTGGCTGACTCGACTTCGCCGTCGCGGATCGCCCAAGCAATGTAATCGCGCGTCTTGGCGGCGGGGTTGGGAAGGTAATCGGGCACTTTTACCGCTTTGATATGTGCGAACTTGCCTTTGATATCGATCGAGCCCGGACCTTTTTCTTCGCCCGCACGCGCACCGTCAGACCGGTAGCGCCAATAGCGACCGGAAAACTCTCCGGAAAGATCATCGTTGGCAAAGTTCACGCTGCCCAAATTGACCTCGATCGACTCGGGTGTCACCTTCCAATCGCCGATGGCGTCGAGGATCGCAAAATCCAGCGGCGCATGGAAAATGCGTGATGCGTCGAGCCGCATTTTCTTTGACGCGACGGTAAAACGCCCGCCCTTCTCGTCGCCATTGATCGATCCGGAAAATCCACTGACGCCGGGAATGGTGTCATCCGCCTGTGAACCGAATTCCGAGACCAAGCCTTTGACCTTGTAGCTCAACGGTTGCTCGATAAACCCATTCCACGAAAATGCCATGTCACGCACTGCGCCGCGCGGGTGGAACCGCGCCGCTACGGCGCGAATTTCTTTACCGACCGGAAAATATTCGAGCAACGCCGTCATTGCCTTGAGATCGATCGCGTTCGCCGTGATTTCGCCCGCAGCACCCGCCGCTGTCGCAGGATTTCCGGTGTTGGTCAGCGTCACGGAAAAATCAGCCGGTGGCGAGCTCACGCCTTCGCGGGTACGGAATTCAAGCGCCCTGCTGCGCAGCGTGTAGCCGCCATCGTGCGAAACGTATTCAATGCGACCGGCGAGTTTAGCGATATGCAGCGTTGCCAATTCGGCACCCAATTGCGCACGCGCGTTGACGATATTGACGTCGGCAGTGATAGCGCGGATTGGGTTGACGGCAGGCGATGCGCCAGCGCCAACGTTTAGGCCCGCATTGGCACCGGCGGCGGTGTTGTCAATCTCCACCCAGACGCGAACATTGCCGATCCCCGATTGCATGGCCTCGGGCAGGGTCATGTGCTCGCGTATTTCCGCGAGATTGGCGTCATTCAACATGGCATAGGTGGTGCCCGACAGCACCCAGCGCGTGCGGCCATTTTCGGTATTGTCGCGTTCCCGGCCAAATTTGAGCGCGCCGCGGATTTCCACTTTCCTGGCGATCCCATCGCTCGGTGTCGCGACAAACGAAAATGCATGGCCGCCGAGGCGTTTTTCGAGCGTCAAACCGACATCGGTGAATGTCAACGTCCGATCCGGCGCGAGTTCATCGATCCACGAGAGCGAGGCATTGTGTATCGAGACGCCAGGCTGCTCCAGCAGTGACTCGATCAGACGTCCATCATCTTCGACTTCCGTCGGCGGATTGAGGGCGCGACCGGCAAAATAAATCAGCCCATCCTTGCCTCGCGAAAGTGCTAACGCGGGGCCCGACAAGGCGACATCGGCAAAGCGAATCTGCCCCGCAAACAATGACCACCACGACAGCGACGCATGGACATGCGGCACGCGCAGCGCTTCGGCACCGGCTTCGCGGCGGGTTGCACTGGCCGGCTCGCGCAGCACCACATTTTCCAATTCCACATAGGGCCGGAACCCCGACCATCCACCGCGAATCGCGCTGGCCGATACATCCATCCCGCTCGCGGCGGCAACCCGCCCGACGATATCGCCCTGATAGCGTTCAATATTGGGCATAACCGCATACTTGACGGTCAACACCAGCGTCACCAGGACGATCGAGGCGACGACTGCGCTCCAGAACAGCACCTTGGTGCAGGTCTTGCCGAGATGGAACACGACTTTTTTGATTTTCTTGATTCCTGGTGTATTGCGGGCGCGGCGATGTCGGGGGCTTACATGCTATTTTAACGGTGCTCTGTCCCGTTCGGACGACCACGCACATTCCAATGCCGACCGACTCATTCGACGCCCAAATTGCCAAAACGTTTCGTGCTTCGCGCTACGCCGAGAGAATGTGCGCGGCACATTCCAGGCTGGTCGCAACGCTTGAAGGTGCCGTTGATACGCCATTCACCGCGAAAGCAATGCGCGCGTGGCTGGATGAAATCACGGACGAAGCGGATTTTCATGCGCGTTTGAGAAGTCTGCGCCGCACCGTGATGATTCACACCATTTTTCGCGACGTGAATGGACTTGCACCGTTTACGGAGGTGGTCGAATCCATTTCCGACCTGGCCGAAGTCACACTCGCCGCCGCGCAACGCTTCCACACGCGGGCGATGGCCGCAAAGTTCACCCTCGACGCTCCCGATGCCGAGGACGCGCAATTGATGATTGTCGGCATGGGCAAGTTGGGCGGACGCGAACTCAATGTCTCATCCGACATCGACTTGATATTCGTTCACGCCGAGGACGGCAACGCGAATCGACAGCGTTCGTGGCACGAATTTCATTCCGAAGTCGGCAAACGCGTGATCCGTGCGTTGGATCAGGTCAATGGCGATGGATTTGTTTTTCGTGTCGATATGCGCCTGCGGCCATTCGGCGCAAGCGGCCCATTGGTGTCGAGTCTCGCCTCGTTAGAAAATTATTTCATCACCCAGGCGCGGCCCTGGGAGCGCTATGCCTGGCTGAAAGCTCGCGCAATCACCGGCGCGCGAGGCACCATCGCGAGTCTTGATTCGCTCGCCCGGTCATTCGTTTACCGCCGCTATCACGACTATGCCGCCATCGAAGAAATGCGCAGCTTGCATGGACAAATCCGCGCCGATGCCACCAAGCGAAACCGGCTGGACGATATTAAAGTGGGTGTCGGCGGTATCCGAGAAATCGAGTTTGTGGCGCAACTGTTTCAATTGATTCGCGGCGGTCGCGAGACCGCGCTGCAAACCCGTTCCACCCGCAAGGCGCTGACGCAACTTGGCGCGCTGCGAATTTTCACCGATGAGCGTATCGCCGCATTGCAGGCAGCCTACGTTTTCCTGCGAAATCTGGAACACCGACTGCAATATCTGGACGATCAACAAACGCAAGTACTCCCGGCAAACGATGGCGATCGCCAACGTATTGCGGAAGCGATGAATTTCACCGATTGGACGCCGTTCCTGACTGAACTTGACCGGCATCGGGCAATCGTTACCGGCGAATTCGAGGCGCTGTTTGCTGCGCCCGCCGCCAATGAAAAAATATCTGCGCCGCAACCTGAGAGCGAAACGCAGGGGCAGCAGGTGCGTACCATTGCCGCCGAATTGGGAACAGACAATGCCGAACTGATCGGCACCCGCATCGACGCGTGGCTCGCCTCATCGCGAACACAAACGCTTTCCGCCAAATCGCGCGCGCGCATGGAGTCGCTGATTCCATTCGCATTGAAAGCAGCGCTGGTGCAGGACCACGCGCCGGCCACGGCGGTGAAAACATTTTTTCGGCTGTTTGATCTCATTGAAGCCATCGACAAACGTGAAACCTATCTCGCTTTGCTGGTTGAGTATCCGCAAGTGCTGGAGCGGGTGGCGCGCATCGCCGCCAATAGCGCCTGGGCGGCGGAATTTTTGCGTCGGCACCCGATCCTGCTCGATGAATTGATTGCGCCTGCGGAAAAAAATGCCTCGCTCGATTGGCGTGCGGAACGGCGTGCGCTGCAAAATGCCTGTGATGGAGCAGACGGCGATATTGAAAAACAATACGAGCTTCTGCGCCACGCCAAACAAGTCGCCACACTGAAACTCAATGTGGCGGATATCGAAGGTCGCCTGAGCGTGATGGCATTGTCTGATGAGCTATCCGCATTGGCCGACATGCTATTAAATGTGGCGCTGGAGCTGGCATGGCGGGCGCTATCGACAAACACGAATCGCGATGAACCCACTGCTGAACCGTTAAGTCAAACACCAAAGAAATGGCAATCTCCACCCGGCTTTGCCATCATCGGTTACGGCAAACTCGGCAGCAAGGAATTGGGTTACGCCTCCGATCTTGATCTGGTGTTTTTATATGATCCGGCCAGCGGAATCGAGCCGGATCGCTATGCCAAACTCGCGCAACGTCTCTCCAGTTGGCTTAACACCATGACGGCCGGCGGCGTACTCTACGAGACCGATGTGCGCCTGCGTCCCGACGGCGATTCCGGGCGACTGGCTTCGAGCCTCGACGGGTTTCGCGTCTACCAGCAAACGCGTGCCTGGACGTGGGAACATCAGGCGCTCACGCGTGCGCGCTTCTGCGCGGGTGACCCCGCGATGGCAGCACCGTTCGAAGCGATCCGCCGCGAAATTATTGCCGCGTCACGCGACAAACAAAAATTGAGCGCAGACATTATCGACATGCGCGACAAGATGCGCGCCGAGAAAAAAGATCGCGCCGATCAACTTGATTTAAAGCACACGCGCGGCGGCATTGTCGATGTGGAATTCATCGTGCAATACCTGATCCTCGCCTACTCGAACGAACACCCGGAATTTCTCGGCAACCTCGGCAATTTCGCGCTCCTCACGCGCGCGGCGGCGCTGGGAATCCTCGACGAAGACCTCGCCGCAAAAGTCGGCAAAGCCTACCTCGCCTATCGCGAACGCCAGCATCGGGCGCGCAACAATAACGAGTTGAAGACGTGGGTGGGTGTTGAGGAATTTTCGAGTGAGCGGCTGGCAGTGATGCGGGCGTGGACGGAGTTGTTCGCGTAGGCAAGCCGCCAATTTATCGTCACGTTTGAAATTGCAATGTCATCCTGAGTGAAGCGAAGGATCTCGCAATGATCTGATCCTTCGCTTCGCTCAGGATGACAATATCGAAATTACCCAATAAACGAAAGTCAAGCACTGGCGCGCATTTCCCGGCATTTTCGGCCTGAAAGGCCCGCCGAATGGCGATCTTCGAATTGTGGCGCACCGGAAATGCACGATTGCAAGACTTGGCCCAGTGGCGGCCATGCCGCGACAATGGTTGAAACAAGAGGCGCGATCAAAAATTTATCCTGCCAATTTTGCACTCGCCAATCGATTCAAACTTATTCCCTGCTCTGCGGCCTGCATTGCCAGCGAGCGATGTACTTCAGGCGGAATTCGAACCCTGAATTCACCACTGTAGTGTTTTTCGGCCAGCGCATTGGGGATCTGTTCACCATTCGTTTGCATATCGGCGACCGCCTCCGCAACGGCTTGCCGAATTCCCGCCAGTGCTTTCTCTGGTGTCGGTGCCAACAAGGACAACGACGGAAACTCTGCGCAAAGCCCGACATGTTCGCCATCCTCCGCAGACCATGTGACACGGTAGGTGTAATGGTTAATGTTCATTTTGGCGTTCCTTTAATTTATCGATGGCGAGAAGTACCTGTCGCACCTGATAGGCCTTGGCTTTGCCCTTGTCATTCTGGATGTTGACCCGCGGGTCACCGGGCCAAGGCGTTTTTGAAAACGCTATGACTGGAGCCGGAACGACGCGGCTTTCCAAAGCAAGCTTCACATACTTTGAACAAGTCGGCGAAGCTGACATTTGTCGGCTGCTGTCGCATTTGTTCGAGAATTTTCTTGGATGAAGCCATTTACAAATGGTACCAATAGTGGCACCACTTTGTCAATGTGTCGGCGTGTCGCAGGCACCTCTGGCAAAAGCACAATTGAGTGAAATGCAAAATTGCAAATTCCCCCCGCACAATTGCGAATGGCGATCTGTGGGCACGGAATGCGGAAATGCTCTATTGCAAGACTTGACCCCGTCGCTTGCTTATGACCCCGTCGCTTGCTTGACCCCGTCGCTTGCTGCGTCCATCTGGTCATGCCGGCGGCGGCGGTCGATAGCGTGCGCAAGCAATGGCGAACCAAAGGGCGCGGCAAGGCCAAGGGCGGCTATCTGTTCAATCACAAGGCGCTGGCCAAGGTGTTCCGGGCGAAGCTGCTGGCGGCCATTGAGGCCGCCGGTTTGACAC
>JAYTUX010000488.1:0-12245 GCA_043744315.1 Betaproteobacteria bacterium
CCAGTGCTCATTCTTGACCATGCCTCACCGGTCGCCAACCCCGCGTTTGATGTCACACCGCGCCGCTTTGTGACGGGCATCATCACGGAGCGCGGCGTATTCGCGCCCGATCAACTCGCGGCCTCACTCTAAGGCCTTGTTGAAATTCGCAATGCAAATGGCGACGCAGAGAATTTCGAAGCACTTCCCTCTTTGAGAAAGAGGGATTGAGGGAGATTTTCGGTCACCACAATGTGAATACCGCCCAAAATCCTCCTCAATCCTCTTTTAGAAAAGGAGGACGTGCTCCGCCAATACTGTCACACGATGTGTAATATCGAATTTCAACAAACCGCTGACCATCATGGCCTTCCTCGATCTACAACACACGCCCGACAAAGCCTTGCGCGGAGACATCATCCGCACCGCCTTGAAAATGAATGTGCTCGGCATCAATCAAGGGAAATCGGGCAACGTCAGCGCAAGGATTGACACAGGATTTTTGGTGACGCCCACCGGCATCCCGTACGAAGAAACCAAACCCGAACAAATTGTTGCGATGCGCATGGACGGTACGCATGTGGGCGAAACGCTGCCCTCATCCGAATGGCGCTTTCATCACGACATCTACGCCGCCCGTGATGACATCCATGCCATCGTCCATACCCACGCAGCATTTGCCACCACACTCGCCTGCATGGATCGCGCGATTCCTGCGTTTCATTACATGATTGCGGCCGCGGGTGGCAGCGATATTCGTTGCGCGCCCTATGCAACTTTCGGCACGCAAGCGCTGTCGGATTTCGCAGTTGCCGCGCTCATCGATCGCCACGCATGTCTGCTGTCGCACCACGGCATGATTGCCTGCGGCGCGACACTCGAGAAAGCGTTGGCACTGGCCGTGGAAGTCGAATCGCTTTCGCGCATGTACTGGCAGGCGTTGCAGATCGGTGAGCCGGCGCTGCTATCGGAGGAAGAAATGCGCACGGTGCTGTACAAATTCAAGACGTATGGGCAGCAGGGCAGCAGCGGCCAATAGGATTCGCATTATCGAGTGTGACAAAAATCACATTCCCATCCATTTTTTGCGCTGGCAACTGTTGGACCGATGCTAGCATTCAGGTGTAATACCGCGCTCTGCAGGTCGATGATCAAAAAAAATAACAAGCAATGCAAACGACGAACCCTCGAATGAAACGTGATATCTCACGCACAATTTTTTCCAATGCCAGGACGATACTGGTGTGGGCAGTCGCAAGTCTGTTGCTGGCCACTGGCATCAGCCGTGCAACGCTGCCCGCCGGGCTCGACATCCGTGCGAATATCGGCGCTTATCTCGGCGGTGCATTGCCCTTGTCCGATCCGCAATTGATGCCGCCTTTGCTTTCGCAAACCGGTGCATTCGCCAATACACCGAACATGGTGCCGCACCCTGGCCTGCTTCCGTATGACCTGAATTCTCCGTTGTGGTCGGATGCGGCATTCAAGCAGCGCTGGATCGCGCTCCCGTATGACGGCACGCCCGCGTCGCCGACAATCGGCTATTCGACCGAGGGTAATTGGACGTATCCCAACGGTACCGTCTTTGTGAAACATTTCGGTCTCGTCACGAACAAACAAACCGGTGCCTCGCGACGACTGGAAACGCGCCTGTTGGTGCGCGATGCGAATGGCGGCGTGTATGGTGCGTCATATCGCTGGCGACCAGATAATTCAGACGCGGATATCGTCACCGATCCACAAACGGAGTCCGGCATAGAAGTCACACTTGCCGACGGCGTCACCAAGGAAACGCAAAATTGGCTCTACCCGGGGCAAGCACAGTGCATCAGTTGCCACAACAACGCGAACGCAAACGACCCGAATGGTTTCGGCACCGGCATGGTACTCGGCTTGAAGTCGCGCCAACTGAACAAGAACTACACCTATCCGCTGCCGGGCCGCACCGACAATCAATTGAACACCTGGAGCGAATTGGGTATGTTCAACACCACGCTCGCGAACCCTGCGGCGCTACCGCGTCTCGCCCCCTTGAGCGACAACACCGCGACGCTTGAACACCGGGTGCGCAGCTATGTCGATTCCAATTGCGCGTTTTGCCATCAAATTGGCCCGCTTGGGCCCGTGTGGGATGGGCGTTTCACCACGCCGATCCTTAGCCAAAACATTGCGAACGGCGTATTGCACCGCTTCAATCTCGCTGATTCGAAAATGCACATCCGCGATTCGGTTGATCCGCGTGTGACCTCAATTCCTTTACCCATGCCGCCGATTGCGCGCAATGTGCCTCACGCGGAATGGCTCGCCGTAATGCGTGCGTGGGCCGAGTATCCGTTTGATTCCGTGGAAGCCTTCGCAGTCGGCAATCCCACCAAGCTGACCATTCGCTTCGATCGCGCGGTCGATGCGGCCGACGCGGGTCTGCCGGCAAATTACGCGATCAACAATGGTGTCAGCGTAACCGCAGCGACTATTGACGCGATGGATGCAACGAAGGTCGTTCTCACCACGACGCAAATGACGGATGACACCGCCTACCGCGTCACGATCAACCAAATCCGTGAAACGTCCGCGCCATACAACCCGATCTGGCCCGATACGTTCGAGGATTTCACCTACCTCGCGGTACCCCTCGCGCAGACCATCAACTTTGGCACGTTGATCGACAAGCCAACCACCAGTGCCGCGATTTCGGTTTCTGCGACCGGTGGTGCGTCATTGCAGCCGGTGGTGTTCAGTTCCTTGACGAGTTCGATTTGCGCCGTCTCCGGCACCAACGGCACGACTGTCACGCTCACTGGCACGCCTGGGCTTTGCACGATCGCGGCGAATCAGGCGGGCAACAATACCTATGCGGCAGCCGCGCAAACGACGCAATCGTTCAAGGTGTTTAAGGTATTCAACATCGTTCTGGAGGGGGCGCAGGAGGTGCCACTCAATGTCAGCAACGGCGGAGGCGGTGGAACCGCGACGTTCGACGTCACCACGAAGCAACTCAAGTTGAATATTTCGTATAGCGGCATGGAAGGCACCGAGAACAACGCGCATATTCATGGGCCGGCAGCGCGCGGCGCGTCTGCGGGCGTGCTATTTCCGTTGGCGTCAGGCAGCCCGAAGACAGATATCGTCACGCTGGATTCGATGCAGGAAACACAGTTGTTGGCGGGGCAGTTGTACGTGAATGTGCATTCGAGCGTGTATCCGGATGGGGAGTTGCGCGGGCAGATAGATGGGTTGGGGTCGGCAGGGAAGGTGTTGAGAGTCACTGTTGCCGGATCACCGCCAAATTCAATTTACGTTGTCGATCCGGCGAGTTCTCCGCTCGACTGTAGCGTAGGCAACGAATGTGTCAGAACCTTCAATACCAATCAGTCGGTGCGAATTTCGGGGCTTTTCTATAACGATGGCGATCCAATTTACCTGCAATGGAGTGGATGTGACATTTTGCCGCCCGGTTTTGATCAAGATTGCATCGTGCAAATGAGTGCATCGCGGACAGTACATGCGAGTTATTTCAATGCAACCTTGCCTCCCACGTTGACAACTATCACTGCAGGAAACGGTGAGGCAACGATTTCATTTGTACCATCGCAAGTTCAGTCACAGGCCTACTTCATCGCATCTTGTGCGGCCGCGGGAAATTCGACCGTTAACGCATCGGGTACAAACTCACCCATTGTCGTTAGTGGATTGGTCAATGGCGTTACATATTCGTGCAGCCTTACTCATGGCACAAGCGCCAAATCCAACTCAAAGAGCGTTACTCCCTTATTGCAATTGGCCTTGTCTTCACTGAAATCCCGCAAAACCCACGGCAGCAATGCCGACTTTGATCTGACCCTGTTCCCGAGCGCTTCCAACATCACCCCCATCGAACCCCGCTCTATCGGCAGTGGCCACAAACTACTGTTCGAATTCAATCAACCCGTGACCGCTCCCAACTCAGTCACAGCGAAGGACGCAAGCAACAATACGATTGCCAATGTCACTCACAGCACCACCGGCAATATCGTGACCGTGATCTTGCCGAACATTGCCGACAACCAACGCGTCTCGATCACACTTTCCGGTATCAACGGCAATGGCGGATCGAGTGTCACGCAGGAAGTCGGTTTCCTCGTCGGCGACATCAATGGCTCCGGCACAGTCACCGCCGCCGACATCATGGCGCTCAAGGCGCGCGCAAGTGCGACGTTGAATCAGGGCAATTTCCGCTTTGACCTCAACCTTAGCGGCAAGATCGATGGCGCAGATGTGTCCGCAGCCAAGGCGCGTTCGGCGACGAAGCTGCCCTAAATTTTTTATTCGCGATCCCAGTAAGTTCGGGCTGCTCGTGTTTTTTTGCGCTCCACGGTCAACAAGACTCGGCTTCCCGACAGAAATCCGTTCGCCCTGAGGTATCGAAGGGCAGGAATCAACGAGCCCTTCGATACCTCAGGGCGAACGGGCTATGGGGCTGAACATGTTCTGGAACAGCGCATCGGCTGTTGAATGGCAAATGCAAACTGACAAACCAAAGTCACCCCCAAATTCATGACCAATCGCCAACAAGCCCTGCAACCCACATCCGCATAATTCAGGCACTCGCCAGCAAGGCCCGCTATGGGATAATCTCCGTCCCGCTCACACGCTCGCGGGCGAAGAGTCGCGCACAGACCGCGTTCCGCCCGCCAGCTTAATAATTTGGAGAACTTGGTATGCACGCCCAAGCCAAACCCGTTCATATGAACGATGCCCCCACCCGCCACGCAAAATTGCTGGCATGGGTCGAAGAGGTCGCTGCGCTGACCAAACCTGCACGCATCTATTGGTGCGATGGCTCAGACGAAGAATACAACCGCCTGTGCGCGGAATTGGTCGCCGCGGGCACGTTCAAGAAGCTCAACGAAACACTGCGCCCCAATTCCTATTTGGCCCTGTCGAATCCATCCGACGTGGCGCGGGTGGAAGACCGCACCTTCATTTGTTCGGAACAGCAAGCCGACGCCGGCCCCACGAACAACTGGGTCGCGCCCGCCGAAATGAAGGCCACGCTGCGCGGCCTGTTCGATGGCTGCATGCAGGGCCGCACGATGTATGTGGTGCCGTTCAGCATGGGGCCATTGGGATCGCACATCGCGCATATCGGTATCGAGATTTCCGATTCGCCGTATGTCGCGGTCAACATGAAATTGATGACGCGCATGGGCCGCAAAGTGCTCGATGTGCTCGGTAGCGACGGCGCATTTGTACCGGCGCTGCACTCGGTCGGTGCGCCTCTCGCGGCGGGCGAAAAGGATGTCGCGTGGCCGTGCAACAAGGATCATAAGTACATCGTGCATTTTCCCGAGACGCATGAAATCTGGTCGTTCGGTTCCGGCTACGGCGGCAATGCACTGCTCGGCAAGAAATGTTTCGCGCTGCGCATCGCATCCGTCATGGGCAAGCAGCAAGGCTGGCTCGCGGAACACATGCTGATACTCGGCGTAAAAACCCCCGCAGGCAAGAAACACTATGTGACCGCCGCGTTTCCGTCGGCCTGCGGCAAGACCAATTTTGCCATGCTGATTCCACCCGAGTCATTCGCGAAACAGGGATGGGAAGTGACGACCGTCGGCGATGACATCGCGTGGATCAAGCCCGGCAAAGATGGCCGAATGTATGCGATCAATCCGGAAGCAGGGTTTTTTGGCGTGGCACCCGGCACGTCATACGAGACCAATCCGAATTGCATGGAGACCGTGAAGGCCGACACCATTTTCACCAACGTTGCACTCACGCCCGAGGACGATGTCTGGTGGGAAGGCATGACCAAAGTACCGCCACCGCACTTGACCGATTGGCAAGGCCAGGCCTGGACACCCGATTGCGGCCGCGTCGCTGCACACCCGAATTCGCGCTTCACTGTCGCAGCCACGCGCTGCCCGTCGCTTGATAGCGAATGGGACAATCCGGCTGGCGTGCCGATTTCTGCGATGATTTTTGGCGGCAGGCGTTCATCCACGGTGCCACTTGTGACAGAGGCGAAAAATTGGAACGAAGGCGTCTACATGGCGGCCACTCTGGGCTCTGAAACCACGGCGGCGATCACCGGACAGGTGGGCGTGGTGCGACGTGATCCGTTCGCGATGATCGCCTTTTGCGGCTACAACATGGCGGATTACTTTGGCCACTGGATCGGACTCGGCGCGAAGAACAGCGCAGCCGCGCCCAAGCTTTATTGCGTGAACTGGTTCCGCAAAAACGCGCAAGGCAAATTTGTCTGGCCCGGATTCGGCGACAACATGCGCGTGCTGAAATGGATTGTCGAGCGCGTGGAGGGCACGGCATCCGCAAACCAAACCGCGCTTGGCAATATTCCCGATTACCGTCATCTCGATTGGCAAGGGCTGAATTTTTCGCAGGATACCTATACCGCGATCAGTGCAGTTGATCAAACCGAATGGCGTCAGGAATTGAAATTGCACGACGAGTTGCTGGCGAAATTGGCGCACGGTTTGCCGACGGCGTTGCAAAAGCGGCGGACGGCGTTGGCGGGTGCGTTGGGATAGCGCGGACATTGCCGGTTGATTGTCATTCCGGCGTTGCCTCAATTACACTGAATTCGAGATCCGCCGGCACAATTCTCGTCACGACAAATCCGCGTGAGGCCAGCATCGCGGTGAATTCATCTGCCGTGCGTTCGCGCCCGCCCAATCCGACCAGCATGTTTAGATCGGCGCGCGCGACGGCTTGATTCAGTTTGGTCGCCTGCATGCGCGCCGGCATCACCCGTTCGACCAGCACCAATTTACTTTCACGCGTCATCGCCCGTCGGCAACTGGCGAGAATCAGCGCGCATTTTTCATCGTCCCAATTGTGCAGGATGCTTTTGAGCAAGTACGCATCGCCACCACCCGGTACCGCATCAAAGAAATCACCCGATGCCAACACAGCCCGTGTCGCGACGCCCGCTTCGCGCATCAATGTTGCCGCGCCTTCCATCGCGTGTGGCAAGTCGAACAAAGTTCCGCGCGCGCCGGGATAGGCGTAAAGTATCGCGGCGAGGAGCATGCCGTGGCCGCCACCCACATCGACGACATGCGATGCTGCGTCAAGGTTGATGACGCGCACCACTTGAGTCGAGATCAGGCGCGAAACTTCCACCATCGCGCGGTTGAACACCGCCGCCGCCTCGATGTTGTTCTCGACGTGCGCGTAACCTTTCTGTCCAGTTGCGGCTTCGCGCGCGCTTTCGCCGGTTTTCACGCTGTGCAGTAGATTGCTCCACGTCGGCCAATGATATTTTCCCCACCAGATCGCCCAGGAATTTACTGCGTGTTCCGCATCGGCACGCAGCAAGGCACCGAGCGGCGTGAGGGAATACGAACCGTCTTCCTGCTCCGCGCAGAGATCAAGGCTTGCCAGCGCACGCAACAATCGGCGCAGCGATGGCGGGTGACACCGGGCCGCCGCTGCCAGCACATCGACATTGCGCGGACCGGCGGCCAGATGATCGGCAATCCGCAATTCCGCGGCCACCGCGATCACCTTGGTAGTCCAGTTCGCGCCGATCATTTCCAGCAGTGCGGCTGGCCCCAAATCATCTGGTTCGCCATCGATGAAATCATTCTTGGAATTCCGTGCAACGACGCTCGACGTAATCATCATCATTCCTGCGCAATATTGTTGTCTTTGATGAATTTTCGCCAGGTGCCGACATCCTCAGCCACCACAGCCGCCAACGCCGCCGGTGTTGATGCTTCACCATGCATCGCCTGTTTTTCATAATGTTCGCGCAGGCCCGCATCTTTTAACGCAGCGGCGACTTCCCGAGACATTTTCTCGACGATTTCTTTCGGTGTTTTTGGCGGCGCGAACAGCGCCTGCCACGTCGGACTCGATACATTCTGCACACCCGCTTCGGCCATCGTCGGCACATCAGGTGCGGCCGGGCTGCGATGCGGCAACAAGGTCGCCAGCATTTTCAGCTTGCCATCCTTTACATGCGGATATCCGCCGGCGAAGGGGCCAACATTCAACTGCACACGGGCGGCGATGAGGTCAGGCATCAAGGCCGCGCCACCTTTGTAGGGCACCTGCACAAGGTTAATGCCAGCCGACGTCATGAGTTGCACGGTGACCATGTATTCGCCCAACGAGCCGGTCGCGTAACTCAACTTCCCCGGATTGGCGCGCGCGTAGGTGACAAACTCGCCGACGGTTTTCACGGGCACATCGGCCGGAATGAACATGCAATAGGTCAATCGCCCCACCATCGCCACCGGTGAAAACTCGTTCAGCGATTGAAACGGCGCGGATTTCTGCAGGTAGGGTATCGCCACCATTGAGGCGCTCGCCCAAAGAAGCGTGTAGCCATCCGGCTGGGCAGCGAGCACCGCTTGTGCAGCGAGGCTGCCACCGGCACCGGGGCGGTTTTCGATCAGGATCGGCTGGCCAAGCGATTTAGCGAGCGTCTGGCCCAGCGTACGCGCCGCCGCGTCCGACGCGCCACCCGCCGCGAAGGGGACAATGATGCGGATGGGTCTTGCGGGGTATTGCGCGTACACCGATGCCGGTACCAATGTGTTGGCCAACCCGAGCGACAACAGCGTTGCGGTGAAAATTGTTTTCATGTTTTGCCTCCGTATCAAGAGTCTGCACGATATCGGCAACATCCTCGGCGCGGAATATGCCATCGGGCAAAGTTGCCTTTAACCAAAGGTTTAAGCAGAATGTTGCGTTGCCATCAGCAATCCGTTTGCCCTCAACTTGGCGAATGACATCATGCATTGGGACCTGCGACAAGCTCAGGGCAAACGGATCTACGACGAACGACTTTCCATTGAGCCATCGAGGGGACTTCCATGGACAAACTTCGCGCCATCGAATATTTTGTCGCCGCCGCCGAAGAGCAAAGTTTTTCCGGTGCCGCGCGGCGCATCGACGTGAGTGTTCCGGCGATTTCGAAACTGATCACCGCGCTGGAAAAAAATCTCGATGCACAATTGTTCGAACGTACCGCGCATGGACTCAAGCTGACTGCCGACGGCGTCAATTATCTGGAAGCGTGTCAACCGCTGCTGGAACAGGTTGCGTCCGCAGACGAAGCAGTGGCGGGTGGCGGTATTAAGCCGCGCGGTGCGCTGGTCGTCGGGGCAATGCCTCACCTCGCGCAGCATTGCCTGGTGCCCGCGTTGCCGAAATTTCATGTGCGCTATCCGGATATCCAGATCGACCTTCGCGTCGTCAACCGCGTCACGGAGATCGATGCGGGTGCCGCTGACTTGTTCATCCTGCTCGGCTGGCCCGCACACACTGAGCTGGTGCACCGCGTGATTGCACAGACGCGGCAACTGACGTGCGCATCACCCGCCTATTGGGCGACACACGGTTTCCCGCAGCGACCGAGCGATCTCGCTACCCACAACTGTTTCACGTTCCGCAATCCTGAGGGCACGGTGATCGATCTATGGAATTTTGAAAAGGACGGCATTGAGGAATCGGTAGTAGTGAACGGCTGGCTCACCAGCAACCATCGCGATGTGAATTTCGACCTGGTACTCGCGGGCGAAGGAGTGGCACGCGTTTCCGATTTGTCCGCACAAGCGCCGCTTGCAGACGGCAGGTTGGTGCCGGTCCTGCTCGACTGGAATATGAAAGACGCTCCGCCGGTGAATCTGATGTACCGGCCGAATCAGCGGCGCAATTCACGCGTCAAGGTATTTATCGATTTTGTCACGACGTTGTTTCGCGATCTGGAAGCCGTGCGCGAACATGGCGGAGATGCGCGGCGGGTGGAGCGCCCGGACTGGTATGGCCGGCGCTTCGGGCATGTATCTTCGGCGGTGCGGGCCCGGAAATGAAGGATGCAGTACCGAACTTCGACGGGAGTTCAAAACAACGTGTCATCGCCGTTTCGAGAACAGGGACGAAAGTATTATTTTTTGAGCGCGCAATTGCTTGAGTGCAATGCAGGCACGCACGGCCTCAGCTTATTCCGCCGATTTGTCGCTTTCTGGACGCGCGGATTGCGAAGGTGCGGCAGGCGGGGCCGGAGTTGCTGGTTGTGAGGTTACCCCTATCGGCTTGACCGCAGCGTCGCACGTGCCGGGCATTCTGCGCATCTTGCGCGTCACGGCGATGCCACCTTTGTCCGGCAAATTCACCACCACCATGCTGCCGAAGCTGCCATCGAGTTCGCGACGCGTCGCAATTTCGGCGGTGATGCCGTCGCGACAGGCGTACTTGGTTTGCTGTCGATTCGGCTCGGTGCGCTTGTCGGCCAGCCAGCATTTGCTCGATAGTTCATCGGGCAATTCGGCGTTGGCGACAGTATCGAGGCCAACTGTTCCGCGCGGATAACATACGGCAAATAGCTGATTTTCCCGTTTGGAAGAATCGCTTAAGCGCGTACCCGAAAACTCCTTTACTGTCGATACCGACCATAGTTCGCCAGGAACACGCGCCTCGACGCGGGTTCCTGAGCCTTCGAGGTTTGCGCATCACATGTGCTGCTCACTAACAACAACCCCGTCATCAGGAAAAATGCATGGCGACTCATGCGTGACCAAACATCGATTTGCGCGGGCAATTGATCATTTCTTTTCGCACGTTTCAGCGATGCGTTTGCCTTCCGTCTGCATTTTCATGTTGCCGCGTGGCGAATTCATTGCCATGTCCATCTTGTAGGCGTCCTTGCCGTTGTGGGTCATGGTGCCTTCGCCGGTGGTACCGTCGGTGCATTTCATTTTCCACGAAGCGGTGTTGCCCGACATTTTCATTTCGGTCTGCTCGCATTTGCGTTCGCCGCGTTCGCTTGGCGGGTTCTGATCATTCCATTTTCTCTCGCCGACCTTCACACATTGCGTAATCGTTCGGCTGCCCATTTTCTCTGCCATCTCGGGAGGCATGCCGGGGATGTCCATCTTCATGCGCATTTCCCACAATCCGGCGGGCATCTCTTTCATTTGCGCCTCAACGCCGAAAGACAGCAGCGCGACTGACATGGCGAGCAATGTTTGAATTCGTTTCATGGCGATCTCCTTTACAAAAAAGTAGGCATATCCTACCCCGAAATCGGCAATCTGCAAGACCGCTTATCCGGAGACGATCGGCGCATACGCACGGAACCCTGCCTCGGCCAGTTTGCGGATAATTTGTTCCACATGCGCAGAGTTGCGGGTCTTCAGCACAAACACCACTTCGGCTGATTGCACCGGTAAATTGGTGAAGGCGCGCTGGTGATGCACTTCCTCAACATTCGCGTTGCATTCGGCGATGACACCGGTAATCTTCGCGAGCGCGCCCGGCATATCGCGCAACTCCACCGTCAGGCGCGACAAACGTCCGGCACGCACCATGCCGCGCTGAATGATTTCGGCGAGCATCAACGGATCGATATTGCCGCCGCACAGTACCAATCCAATGCGTTTACCGGCGAAGCGTTCGCGGTTCTTGAGCAGCGCTGCCAGCGACGCCGCGCCTGCACCTTCGACGACGGTTTTTTCAATCTCCAGCAGCATCACGATCGCTTCTTCGATCGCACCTTCATCAACCAGCAATATTTCCGAGACCAATTTCTCCACGATCGCGCGCGTGAGTTTGCCCGGTTCTTTCACGGCGATACCTTCGGCGATGGTCGATTGCCCGAAACTCGCGGCTTCACCCTTGATGGCCGCGCGCATCGACGGAAAACGCGTGGTCTCGACGCCAACGATATCGATGTCCGGTTTCAACGTTTTCGCGGCAATTGCCATGCCGCTGATCAACCCGCCGCCGCCGATGGCGATACAAAGCGTGTCGATTTCCGGATGCGCTGCCAACATTTCCAGCGCGATGGTGCCCTGACCGGCGATGACTTTCGCGTCGTCATAGGGGTGTACAAAAACCAGTTTCCGCTGTTCAGCCATCGACAAGGCATGCGCCTTGGCCTCGTCGAAATTTTCACCGTGCAATATCACCGTGGCACCGTGCCGCTGGGTCATTTCCACTTTCACGTTTGGCGTGAATTTCGGCATCACGATGATGCTGGGAATGCCCAGGCGCGTGGCGTGATGGGCAACACCCTGGGCGTGATTGCCCGCCGAGGCCGCGATCACACCGCGTTTTCTTTCTTCCGCATTCAACGACGCGAGTTTGTTGAGCGCGCCACGCTCCTTGAAGCTTGCGGTGAATTGGTGGTTCTCGAATTTCAGATACACGGTCGCGCCGGTGATCTCTGAAAGCGTGCGCGAATGCAGGCAGGGGGTTGTGGCGATATGGCCTTTGAGGATGTCGCGGGCGGCGTTGATATCGTTCAGTGTGAT
>JAYTUX010000489.1:0-3505 GCA_043744315.1 Betaproteobacteria bacterium
AATTGCAGCGTTTGATACGGATATCCGGCCTTTGCTGATCGCCGAAATTGGCAACAATCATGAAGGTGACAAGGAACGGGCGTTGGCGCTTGTGGACGCTGCGCTGGCGGCCGGTGTTGATGCGGTCAAAGTGCAAATCATTGATCCGCCACGGCTGGTCAACATTGCGCAAACGGAACGCATCGCACAACTCACCCGGTTCGCCTTGCCGTTGGAGGTTTTCGCCGACATGTCCAGGCGCACCCGCCAGGGCGGAGCGATTTTTATGGCTTCCGCTTTTGACACCGGATCACTTGCCCGGATCGCACCGTTTTGCGATGCAATAAAAATTGCATCGGGCGATCTGACCTTTGACCCCTTGCTGATGGCGGCGGCCTCGCTAGGAAAGCCGATGGTGTTGTCCACCGGCATGTCCAATATAGAGGAAATCGCCCATGCGGTAGCAATGATTGGCAGTCATCTGCTCCCAGGAAAGACACTCCCGGAAGAACTCGCACTATTGCATTGCGTAAGTTTGTATCCAACTGGCCTAGGCCAGGCCGGATTGGCAACGATGCGTGCTCTTGCCCAACGCTTCGGCCTGACGACAGGCTACTCCGACCACACCCTTGGCATTGAAGCGGCGCTAGTGGCGCTTGGCATGGGCGCGCGGGTGGTGGAAAAACACTTCACGCTTGACAAAACGCAGAGTGCGTTTCGCGATCACGCGCTGTCCGCCGACCCCGGCGAAATGCGGCGTCTGGCGGAAGTAATGCATGGCTTCCCCGCATTGCTGGGCGATGGAGAAAAGACTGGTGTCTTCGCGGACGCTGCGATGGCACCGGCGGTGCGCCGCAGCGTGGTGCTTGCCCAAGACCTTCCCGCTGGAGCCAAGTTGGCGCCAGCGGATCTCGATTTTGTGCGACCTGGAGGCGGCATCGCCCCAGCTGCGGTTGCCGATCTGATCGGACGCACGCTTCGGGTGGCGCTGGTTCGGCACACAGTGCTGTCACCCGAGCATTATTCGTAGGCGAATCAGAGCATGTGTGGAATCGCAGGCTATATCGGCACGCAAGAACTTGGCCCACGCGCCATTGAAAATTGTCTTGCCGTCATGCGTCGCCGCGGACCGGACGACCGGGCGGCGCGCCATTGGATCAATCCCCACGGCCGGCATGTACACCTGCTGTTCACTCGCCTGTCGATCATTGACCTCGACGCTCGCTCGAATCAGCCAATGCGTGTGGACGATGACTGGATCGTGTTCAACGGCGAACTGTACAACTACCTTGAGCGCCGCACTGCCCTGGAACAGGCGGGGCGCAGATTCCATACGAAATCGGATACGGAGGTCATGCTGGCGTCGTTGCACGACCACGGATGGCAATCGCTGGATCGTTGCGAAGGCATGTGGGCCTTTGGCGTCTACAGTGAGCGGGACGGTTCACTGACGCTTTGCCGTGACCGATTCGGCGAGAAGCCCTTGTATCTATACCGTGATGCCACGGGCCTGTATTTTGGGTCCGAGGTCAAATTCATCGCAGCGATGCTGGGCCGGCGTCTGGCGATCAACCACAACCATCTGCGGCGTTACCTGGTGAATGGCTACAAGGCCCTTTATAAAGTGGGCGAGACGTTTTTCGACGGTCTGGCTGAACTGCGGCCGGCCCACACACTGCGGATTGCGGCCGATGGCAGCGAAAGTCTGGCGCGCTATTGGATTCCGCGCTTGGATATTGATGAAGGGATGGATTACCAGACGGCAGTGACAGGTGCGCGTGAGCGTCTGATTCGTTCCGTCGAATTGAGGTTGCGCGCCGACGTTCCGCTGGCTTTTTGCATGAGCGGTGGAGTCGATTCCAATGCGCTGATCGGCATCGCAAAACGCACGTTCGGCTATGACGTGCATGGCTTCACCATCGTCAACGACGATGCGCGCTACGAGGAGCAGGACATGGTCGACTGTGCCGTGCGCGAACTCGGCGTGCGACATACCTCGATACCGGTAACGACAGACCGTTTTTTAGAGCGCTTGCGCGAGCTGGTGCGATATCACGATGCGCCGGTGTACACCATTACCTATTACGCGCAATGGATGCTGCAGGAGGCGATTGCGAAGGCGGGGTACCGCATCTCGGTCAGCGGCACGGCAGCTGATGAATTGTTTTCAGGCTACTACGACCACCATCTGGCCTACTTGCAGGAAATGGGCTCCGATGCGGCGTTGCATGGTGCCGCGCGGGCCGCCTGGACCAAACACATTCAGCCCATCGTGCGCAATCCGCATCTTCGCAATCCGGATCTGTTCGTCGATTCGCCCGGTTTCCGTGACCATATCTACATGGATGCCGACGGTTTTGCCGGTTATCTCACTTCGCACTGGAGCGAGGCCTTCGCCGAGGAGAAGTACAGCACAAATTTGCTCAGAAATCGCATGCTCAACGAGCTATTCCATGAAGCCACGCCGGTGATCCTGCATGAAGACGATCTGAATGCCATGTACTTCTCGGTCGAGAACCGTTCGCCGTTTCTCGACCGCAATCTGATGGAGTTCTGCAATTCGATTCCTACTCGCCACCTGATCCGTGATGGCCGCGCCAAATCGGTGTTGCGTGACGCATTGGCCGGGATTGGCCCGGACGAAGTGATGCAGAATCGCCGTAAAGTTGGATTCAACGCGCCGATATATTCATTTCTCGATGTGCATAATCCGGAGGTGCGCAGAGAACTTTTGCGCGATAGCCCGGTGTTCGAAATGATCAGTCGCGACAAAATCTCCTCTCTGCTGGACAAGGCGGATTTGCCGAATAGTGAAAGCAAGTTTGTGTTTTATTTTCTAAATTGCAAATTATTCCTTGAGGAATTTTCTTCATGAGACGGCTTCGATGAAATATTGCCGCCGCTGCGTATTGCCGGACTCACGCCCTAATCTGGTGATCGAGGCCGATGGCATCTGCAACGCCTGTCATGCGCACGGGAGTCGGCCATCGATCGATTGGACCCAGCGTGAATCAATGTTCGGTGCGGTCGTGAAAAACGCGCGCTCGCGCAGCAATGGCTACGACTGCGTGGTTCCGGTCAGCGGTGGCAAGGACAGTACCTGGCAGGTGCTCAAGTGCCTGAAATACGGGCTCAATCCGCTGGCGGTGACCTGGAAGACACCTGCTCGTACGGCGATCGGGCAAGAGAATCTGGATAATCTGGTACGGCTTGGGGTGGACCACATTGACTACCAGATCAACCCCAAAGTCGAATCGACCTTCATGCTGCGCGCCTACGAACGGTTTGGCAGTACAGCCATTCCAATGCACATGGCGCTATTTAACATTCCCCTCAGCATTGCGGTCCGGTTTCGCGTTCCACTGGTCGTATGGGGAGAGAATTCCGCGTTTGAGTATGGCGGCACAGAGGAGGAGCGCACCGGATTTCGGCTTGACGCCGAATGGTTGCGTAAATTCGGTGTCACCCATGGGACCACAGCAGAAGACTGGGTTTCGGATGAGCTATCCACACGCGCACTGACGCC
>JAYTUX010000490.1:0-12135 GCA_043744315.1 Betaproteobacteria bacterium
CAAACGTCAGCGCGCAAGTCACCGAAGTACCCAATCGTCTCGACAACGTCGTCGTCACCGCCACCCGCAGCGCGCAACCGTTGGACAGCACCTATGCGCAAGCAAGCATCATCACCCGCGCCGACATCGATACCGCTGGCGTCGCCACATTGACCGATTTATTGCAACGCAAAGCCGGACTTGAAATCCGTGCCACCGGCGGCCCCGGCCAGCCTTCCAGTGTGTTCATTCGGGGCGCAAGTGCGACTCATACGCTGGTGTTGATCGACGGCTTGCGCGTTGGTTCATCGACTTCCGGGGCGACTGCGTTTGAAAATATTCCGCTCGACATGATCGAACGTGTGGAAATCGTGAAGGGGCCGATGTCGAGCTTGTACGGCTCGGACGCAATCGGCGGCGTGATTCAAATCTTTACACGCACCGCCGGCAACGCGCGCGCGACCGCGTCCGTCGGCGCAGGCAGCGACTCGACGAGCGCGGTGAGCGCCGGGTTCTCCGTCGCGGAAGGCAAGACTGCAATCTCTTTCGACGTCGGCCATCAGCGCAGCAAGCCGCAATCGGCGACCAATCTGGCAGCGGGACCATTCACCTACAACGCGGATCGAGACCCCTACCAAAATACCCATGCGCTGGTCAAAATTTCGCAAACCTTGTGGCAAGGCGAGACGCTGGGATTCACTGCCTGGCAATCACGCGGCGACACCGATTTTGATGCGGGGCCAACGACACCCGCTGCAAACCGGCAAACACTTTCTGGTTATCACATCACGTCTGAGAACAATTTTACCGCCGACTGGAAATCGCGTTTGATCCTCGGTCGCACCATCGACGACAGCGTCATCACATCGAGCTTCCCGGGCCGCTTCAAAACCGGACAAAGTCAGGCGAGCTGGTTCAACGAATTCAAGACCGCAAGCGGACACACGACTGCAGGCATTGAATGGCGCGGCGAGAAGCTCGATAGCGACACCGGATATACCGCAAAGAAACGTGACACCACCTCAATATTCGGCGGCTACCTCGAAAAGCTTGGGCCCGCGCAGATGGAATTTACTGTCCGTCGCGATGAGGAAAAACAATTCGGACACCGCAACACCGGCGTTGCGTCTTATGGCTATGCGTTGTCGCCGATATTTTCCGGTTACGTGCGCGGCGGCCGCGCATTCCGCGCGCCGAGCTTCAACGACCTTTACTACCCCGGATTCAGCAATCCCAATTTGAAACCCGAGCGCAGCGATCAGGCAGAAGCGGGCATGCGCCTGCGCACGCGGCACGCGCGCGTGAACGTGGCGTACTTTGAAAACCGCATCGATGACTTGATCGTGTTCGTCTTCGACCCGGTGCGCAATCGTGGCCAGCCGGAAAACGTCAGTCGCGCGCGCATTCGCGGTTGGGAGGCGCAGGTCGATGCGATCGTTTTTGGCACGACACTCAAAGCATCCTTTACCGCGCAGCGCCCAGAGGACCGCGACACCGGCTACCAATTACGCTCACGCGCCAATCGCTTCGGCGCACTCAGCGCCGCGCGCAATGTCGGTGACTGGGACGTATCAGCGGATCTCGCTGCAAGTGGTGCGCGCTATGACTCCAACCGAGAAACGCCGGCCTCGCGGATGGGCGGCTACGGCGTCCTCGCCGCGAATGTTCGCTATCGCCTCGACAAGAACGTTAGCGTGGAAGTCGTTGGGCAAAATCTTACGGCGCGGAAATACGAACTCGCACAAGGCTACAACACGCCGGCGCGGTCCGTGTTTGTGAATGTGCGGGTGGTGGGGTTTTGATCCGGTTGTGACAAACGCAAGCATTGGCGGCCGTTTCCAGATGTTTTTGCTCTGAAAGGCCCGCCAGTGCTAGCGTGTTTGTATTGCGCAACCCTTGTGGTTGTTCGCCGGAATGACGGGTTAACAGAGCTGCACGTCTGATTTAGCCCCTCACCGCTTGGTACATCGCCAACGCTTTCTCACGCTGCACCGCGTGATCAACAATGGGTGCCGGGTAATCTTTCCCTATTGAAACGGCGCACGCCGCTTGCACGGCGGGTGGCATCAGCCACGGCGCATGAATGGTTTTGTCTGGCACATTTGCAAGTTCGGGCAAATAGCGGCGGATAAATTTCCCCTTCGGATCGAATCGCTCGGATTGTGTAACCGGATTGAAAATACGGAAGTACGGTTGCGCATCGCAGCCGGTCGATGCCGCCCACTGCCAGCCGCCGTTGTTGGCCGAGAGATCGAAATCGATGAGCTGCTCGGCGAAAATTTTTTCGCCCCAACGCCAATCGACTAGCAGGTCTTTCGTGAGAAAACTGGCGACAATCATGCGCAGGCGGTTGTGCATGTAGCCGGTCTGGTTGAGCTGTCGCATGGCCGCGTCGATGATTGGATATCCCGTGCGTGCGTTGCACCAGGCGCCGAAAAGAGTCTTGTCATTGGGCCAGATAATCGCATCGTATTCCGGGCGGAACGCGGAGGATGCGACGTGAGGATGGTGATAGAGAATCTGAAAATAGAAATCACGCCAGATCAATTCGCTGAGCCAGGTTTCCGCACCGATATTCTTTCTGCGCAACGTTTCCGCGTAAGCAATCGAGGCCAACTCGCGGATGGATATGGTGCCGAAACGATTGTGGACGGACAAGTAAGAGACACCCTTCACGGCAGGGAAATCCCGCGCTTCTTTGTAATCCGCGATGCGCGCCGCAAAATCAGCGAGCAATGCACGCGCGCCGATTTCGCCAGCCTTCACGCCCAACGATTTGAGGTTGGTGCGTTTGAAGCCGATCGATTCCAGTGACGGCATCGGTTCAATTGAGCCCGTCTTGGCAAGATGGCTTGCATATTCAACAACAGGATACGCAGCCAAGTCGGCGTCATTGAGCTTCTTTAACCACGCGTTTTTGTACGGTGTGAAAACGCTATAGGTGCCACCGACTTGCGTAAGAACTTCGTTCTTCTCGAAAATCACCGTGTCTTTGTGGGTTTGAAAGCCGATGCCGTTCTCGGCAAGTCGTGCGCGAACGTGAGAGTCGCGCGCACTCGCGCGCGGTTCGTAATCGTCGTTGGCGAACACCGAATTGACAGCCAATTTTTTCGCCAATTCGGGAATAGCGACTTCCGCAATCGCATGTTGAACGATCAGGTCACCACCTCGCTCGTTCAATGATTTCTTCAGCGCCGAGACGCTTTCCCAAATAAACTCTACGCGCCGATCTTCCCGCGACGGCAACGCATCAAGAATGGCGCGATCGAACACGAACACGCAATAAACCTGATTCGCGGTACTCAGCGCGCGGTGCAAACCGGCGTTGTCGGATACCCGCAAATCGCGGCGAAACCAGAACAATACTCGGCCACTGGTGGTGCCGCCAAGGTTTTTCATAGTCAGATATGGCGCAAGTCGGTAGAATGCGCAAGTGAATGGACAGCATTAATCTTACCAATCATTTCCTGATCGCCATGCCCGGCATGGCCGACCCGTATTTTTCAAAAACCCTCACACTGATCTGCGAACACTCCGAGAAGGGTGCGATTGGTCTTGTCGTCAACAAGCCAATCGATGTCACCTTGGGCAATTTGTTCGAACAAGTCGATATCGAATTGCACGATGAAGCGTTGCGGATGGAAAGCGTGCATTTTGGCGGGCCAGTGCTGATTGATCGCGGTTTCGTGTTGCATCAACCGCTCGCCGATTGGAACTCGACGTTGAAGATCGATGACGACACCGGGCTCACCACGTCCAAAGATATTCTCGAAGCGATGGCGGCCGGTAACGGCCCCGGTCGGGTGCTGGTCACGTTAGGCTATGCGGGCTGGGCACCGGGGCAGATCGAGGATGAAATCAAACGTAACGGCTGGCTGACGGTGGCGGCGCGACCGAGCATGATTTTCGATCTCGAACCGGAAGAGCGCCTGGGTGCGGCGATGGGATTACTGGGTTTGAACTACGGTAATTTATCCGATGTGGCGGGACACGCATGAGCACTGCGATGCATGAAGAAATCATTCTCGGTTTTGATTTCGGCGAGAAGCGCATCGGTGTTGCAGTCGGTAATACCGTCACCTCGCACGCCGAGCCGTTGACGACCCTGCACGTGGAGTCGAATCGCGATCGACTCGATGCTGTCGGCAAACTGGTGGCTGAATGGCAGCCGTCGCGTTTCGTGATTGGCGAAGCGAGCCATGCCGACCGTGTGCTGGGAAATGCAGTGGGGAAAGAGTCGCATCCGATCGCGCACCTTGCACATAAATTCGGCAATCGGCTGCATGAGAATTTTCACCTGCCGGTGGTGTACGTGAATGAATTTCTGACCTCTGCGGCGGCAGAACAATCGCTGTCAGCGCGCGGCATCAAAGGCGTCGCGCAAAAAGAACACATCGACGCCGTCGCCGCGCAAATCATCCTGCAGAGCTATCTCGACAACGTGGATCGCCATGCAGCTTGATGCTGAACCACTAATCGACACACTGGCCGAAAAAATCGGCACGCTATCAGCAGAAACCGCGCTGATCGGCATCCACACCGGCGGCGTTTGGGTGGCTGAACGCTTACATGTGCGACTCGGTGCCAGGCTGCCGTTGGGCAAACTGGCGGTCACGCTGCATCGCGATGACTTCAGCAAGATCGGCCTGCACCCCACCAAGAAATCCACCGAGATGCCGTTCGATATCGAGGGCCGCGATATTCTGCTCATTGATGATGTGCTGAACAGCGGCCGCACGTTGCGTGCGGCGTTGAATGAGATTTTCGATTTCGGTCGGCCTGCCAGCGTGAAACTCGCCGTACTGATCGACCGTGGCCGTCGTGAATTACCATTCGCCGCCGATTACGTCGGCGCGACCATGACGCTCGATGCGCAGCAAAAGCTGGCGCTGCGTAACGACGATCATCATTTGCGTTTCGATATCCTCAATAAATCCTGATATGCCTCCCTCGTCATCTCATCCGCAGCTCGCCGCCGACGGCAAACTCAAGCACTTGCTCACCACCGAAGGCTTGCCGCGGACAATGATCGAGTCACTCCTGGAGACAGCCGATCAGTTTGTCAGCGTCGGCGACCGCGAGGTCAAGAAGGTACCGCTGCTGCGCGGCAAATCGGTGTTCAATCTGTTTTTTGAGAATTCCACGCGCACCCGCACCACCTTTGAAATCGCCGCGAAGCGCCTGTCGGCCGATGTAATCAACCTCAACATCAACGCCTCCTCCACCAGCAAAGGCGAGTCACTCCTCGACACCATCGATAATCTCGCTGCGATGAACGCGGATATGTTCATCGTGCGTCACGCCCAATCGGGTGCCGCACACCTGATTGCACAACATGTGAAATCCGGTATCGCCGTCATCAATGCGGGCGACGGCCGTCACGCGCATCCGACGCAAGGCCTGCTCGACATGTACACGATCCGCCATTACAAAAAATCGTTTCACAATTTAAGTGTGGCGATCGTTGGCGATGTATTGCATTCACGCGTCGCGCGTTCGGCGATCCATGCGCTCACCACGTTGGGCTGCCCTGACGTGCGCGTGATCGGCCCGAAGACCCTGATTCCCACCGACGTCGAGCGGATGGGGGTGTCGGTGTTTCACGACATGCGGCGCGGCCTGGAGGGCTGCGATGTGGTGATCATGTTGCGCGTGCAAAACGAGCGCATGAACGGTGCGCTGTTGCCGTCGGCCCACGAATTTTTCAAGTGCTACGGCTTGACGGCCGAGAAACTGACCCGTGCCAAACCGGATGCGATCGTGATGCATCCGGGGCCCATGAATCGCGGCGTGGAAATCGATTCGATGATCGCCGACGGTCGCCAAAGCGTGATCCTGCCGCAGGTGACTTTCGGCATCGCGGTACGCATGGCGGTGATGGCGACGGTAACGGGGGCCTGAGATGAATATGAGCCCCGACATGAAAATCGAAATCAATCAGGGCCGTGTGATCGATGCCGGCGGCGGCGTTGATGGTGTGCAAACGCTTTATCTGGGCGATGGAAAAATCCTCGCCATCGGCAAGTCGCCCGTCGGCTGGAAAGCTGGCACGGTGATTGATGCCCGTGGCAAGATTGTCTGCGCGGGATTGGTCGACCTATGCGCTCGTCTGCGCGAGCCGGGTTTCGAACACAAGGCCACATTGGAAAGTGAATTGCTGGCCGCCGTCGCCGGTGGCGTCACCTCACTGGTGTGCCCGCCGGATACCGATCCGGTGCTCGATGAACCCGGACTCGTGGAAATGCTGAAGCGCCGGGCAAGCGCGCTGAATCAAACCCGCGTCTATCCGCTGGGCGCATTCACGACCGGATTGCGCGGCACGCAATTGACTGAAATGGTCGAACTCACAGAGGCGGGTTGCGTGGGTTTCACCAACGGTGACCATCCCATCATCGACACGGTGGTGCTGTTTCGCGGCATGCAATACGCGGCAACCTACGGCTACCCGGTGTGGCTCAGGGCCGAAGACGCGCATCTTGCGCGCGGCGGCATTGCGCACGATGGCGAAGTTGCAACACGCCTGGGTCTTGCCGGCATTCCGGTGAGTGCGGAGACGATTGCGATATTCACCATCATTACGCTGATGCGCGAAACCGGCGCAAACGTCCATTTGGCGAGGCTCTCCAGCCGACAGGGTATCGATCTGGTGCGTGCCGCCAAAGCAGAAGGATTGCCGCTCACCTGCGATGTCGGCATTCATCACCTGCTGCTCACCGATCGCGATATCGGTCACTTCGATTCGCAGTACCGCTTCGCGCCGCCGTTGCGCAGTCCCACCGATCGCGATGCGTTGTCACGCGGCGTGATCGACGGCACCATCGACGCGATCTGCTCCGACCATACACCGGTCGATGACGATGCAAAAAATGTCCCCTTCGGCGAGGCCGAACCCGGTGCCACTGGCTTGGAATTGTTGCTGCCGCTTACGCTCAAGTGGGCCACTCAAGCGAATGTCGATGTGGCCACCGCACTCGGCAAAATCACAGGGTCGTCGGCGGCGATACTCGGCGTCAACGCAGGCAGAATTACCGCCGGCGCGCCCGCCGACATTTGCATTTTCGATCCCGCCGCCTACTGGGCGGTGACGGCGCAAACGCTGCGCAGCCAAGGCAAGAACACGCCGTGGCTCCGGCGCGAATTGCAGGGCCGCGTGACGCATACCATCGTCAATGGGGTGTTGGTGTTCAAGGCGTGACCCTGCGCGGCGCGATGAGAATTGCCGAGGGAGCCAAAGCGTAAGCGTGGCGCTGGTGCCGACCGAGATCAACGCCGAACGGATTTTGATCGTGCGCGGGCACAAGGTAATTCTGGATTCCGACCTGGCCGCACTCTATGAAGTGCCGACCAAGCGGCTCAATGAGCAGGTGAAGCGCAACGCGGCGCGGTTTCCGGCCGATTTCATGTTCCGCCTGACGCCCGGGGAAATTGAGGCGCTGAACCGGTCGCAATTTGCGACCGGTTCCCAGAAGCACCGCGACCCGCGTTTTGCGCCCCTTGCCTTCACCGAGCACGGCGCCATTATGCCCGCCACGGTGCTCAATTCGCTGCGCGCGGTCGAGGTGTCGATCTATGTGGTGTGGGCCTTCGTCCAGAAGCGCGAACTGCTGGCCTCAAACAAGGATTTGGCGCGCAAGCTACGGGCGCTGGAGCAACGCATCGAGAAGAAGCTGACGACCCACGATCAGGCCATCGCCGGCATCATCGATACGCTTCGCCAGTTGACCTCGCCCACCACCACCAAGCGCCGCATCGGCTTCGTTATCGACGACGACAAGTAGACGGGCGGCGAAATGAACAACGCCCGTGCAGCGGGCGTTGGGGGTGGTCTTCTTTTTTACTAAAGACAGATACCAGATGAGATTCTCGGACTGGAGAAGATGACCAAGCGCGAAACGGTGGTCAAGAACCGCCGCCTTTACCGACAGCTACAGGATATCGACCGGCTACCGAAGCGCGATCAGGAAGCGCTGTTCAGAACGATCGACGCTTTCCTGAGCAAGGCTTCATGAAGGCGCCGCCGGTCCCCATCGCACGCATCGAGAACCGCATCCAGCTCATCCGAGGCCACAAGGTGATGATCGATGCGGATCTGGCGGAACTCTACGGCGTGGAAACCCGTGTGCTCAACCAGGCGGTCAAGCGCAACCTCGATCGCTTCCCGGTCGACTTCCTGTTTCAGTTGAGCGCCGAAGAGTTTGAACATTGGAGATCACAGGTTGTGATCTCCAATCCGGACGCGAAGATGGGCTTGCGGCGAGCGCCCTTCGCCTTCACCGAACATGGCGCGTTGATGGCCGCGACGGTATTGAGCAGCCCGCGCGCGGTGGAAATGAGCCTCTACGTGGTGCGCGCCTTCGTGCAATTGCGCGAGGTGCTGGCCACGCACAAGGACCTGGCCGCGAAGCTGGCCACCCTTGAACGCCAGACCCAGGCGCTGGCGTTGAAACACGATACGCTGGCGCAGAACACGCGACTCCAGTTGAAGCAGGTGTTCGAGGCGATACGCGAACTGATGGTGCCGCCCGATCCGCCGAAACGGCCGATCGGGTTTGTCGCCCCGGAAGAGCACAAGACCGGCCGCAAGAATCGCGCGAAATAGACACCACAGCGGCCGCCGAAGAACAACGCCCGCGGAGCGGGCGTTGGGAGGGATTTTTTCTTTTACTAAAGACAGATCAGCGCGCGAATCAATGCGAGCCTGGAGCCTCTGCTATTTCGTCGCAAGCCATGCGTGCAGCAGGTAGTTGACGTAGGCCTTTGCTTCTTCAATTGACATGGGATTCACCGGCACCTGGGTAAGCTCCTTGCCGTGCCGTGCGCCATCGCCGGCCGTCGCGACGGAATTGGCCGAGTGCTTGAATCGCCGGCGCTCGGATTCCGGTGCCCATCCGTACTGACGCAATCCGGATTCGCCGCCGACATCGTCTTCTATGACTTCGTAAATGCGATAGAGGCCCACCCAGGTGCCCACATCATGGGCCGCCAGTAAACGCATTGCTTTTGCGACTGCAGAATCCGCCTTTGCAATTGCCGTAATTGCCGTTGTGCGCGAGACCATGACGGGCGGCGTCACGACGTTTCCTTGGGCATCAATGAGGGTCGCTTCGCATTCGGCCCGCAGCACAAGGGTCTCGGTCATGTGCTGGAAGATTTCTCGTCGACCATCGGCGTGAATCTTGTATACGGTAGCTGTGCGTAATGGTTCTCTCGAATCGATTACGAATTTAAGAACGCCGGAAATGATTGGCAGTTCGCCTTCTGCTATAGACAGGACCTCTTCTGCAGTGGTGCAGGAGTCGAACTGGTCAGAACGAAGCACGTAGCAGCCATCACGGTCGCTTTTCGAGACGCTGATATCCGGCGACTCGAAATGACGCACGAGATGGTCAAGGTCGAACTGGTCGCCCAGAACTTGCACCTCCCAATGATATGTCGCAGTGTTCATGACATTCCAATCTGCAATTTCAATGCGAGCCTGGAGCCGTTGTTTGGCGGGTTGCACGTTTTCTCAGAAACCAAAACAACATGGCTGCGCAAAATCCCCACAGAATGCTGTTCAACACGACAAGCCAATCGAGCCCATCACTGCCAAAGAATCGGATACGGCCAATGTACTGTTCCAGCCGCAACAAATACAAAAGTGGAAATGACAGAATGGATAGTATTGCGCCCCAAAGATCACTAGGCGAATTGGGAAAGGTGGTGCGACTCAAGCATGCGATGGTCGCTGCCAAGTGCAGAATCGCCACAACAAACCCAAGCAGAATACGATTGGCCATTAGCTAGTTTCTCCTCATTTTTTCTTGGGCGTAGGTTTTGGCGGTGTCGGATTGGGCGGAGGCGCACTGGTCGGCCCGCCAAATTGAGTAACAAGATCGTTGAAGAGTGAGTCTGCGAACTTGCGACAGTTCAACCCCATGAAGAGAATGTCGTAGCGGGCTTCTTCACCGATTCGTTTCTTCATTAAAGTGAGAATGGCTGCATCAGTTTTTTTGTCTGAGTAGCGATAGCTGTCGGATTCGAGAGGGCCTGGTTCGGACCGGTCCCAATACACATACCCCTTGCAGTCGAACCAACAATTTCCTTGGCCGGGCTTGCGGCCAAATGCAATGCACTCTCGCTTGCCGTTTGGCTTGCCGACACACACGCTCTTGTGAAAGCCGCAACCCTGTGTGCATTTTTGTTCGCTTTCCGCCGCCCCTTCAATCCAGTAATCAAGGCCATCAGGATCAACATTGGAAAGCGGGTTGCCGCCGACATAAGCAAAGGTGTTTATGCCGCCTTCCAACCCAATCGGGTCCGATTCAATATAGCGCCCCGTCGCCGGATCGTAGTCACGATAGTAGTTGTAATTCGTCCCAGTCTCCGCATCGTACTGCTGGCCCGGGAATCGATTGTTGTAAACGAATTGTCCGAACCCGGAAGGGTTTTCGTTCGGGAGGTTTGCCCCGAACGGATCGGTGTTCTCCCACTTCCAGACTGTCGCGTTGTCACTCGGCCGCGTGATCGCTCGGGGGCTGCCCAAATGATCGGCATATCAATTCGAGCCTGAAACCGTTGATTTCCCAGGCCGCTTGTGAATACCCCTCGCTTGGAGACTGTCGATTGAACTTAATGCAGCATTGGCTTGCTCAACAAATTCAGGAATACTGGCCCAGGTGGAATCTCTAAAAATTCTTATTGCATCGGAAATTGCCATCACCTGTGCATTATTGAGTCGCCTCACTATGCCAAGCAATCTGGTCTCGTTGTCTCGATTCGCAGTAAAAAAGAAGATTACGTGATCCATGATTCCGGTATCTGTATGCTCGATGCCGAAGCTAATGTAATAGGGCAATACAGCAATCAGCGCCCGGTCAGTGAGCGCATGAAGCGCATTCTTGTTTCGACGTATCACTTCCAACTTGTTTGGGGAAGTTGGTAAGTCTCGAAATTCTGCGTTTATCTCCCTCTCGTCGTATGACCCACTGATAGCAAATCGCTTCGGCAGGCTCTTTGACATGTCGAACGCCGCATCAATTTTTCGCTGTAGCTCCATCAGGTCTTCCTTACACGCCGCGCGTTTCATTTCAACTCCCGTCGTCGATTCTTCACCTAGCCGTTCGGTGGAACAGGTCTGTGCCAAACAGACTGACGCTCCAACCAGCATCGAAAGCAATTCCATCATCGCCAAGAACCGCATTTATTCAAGGCCCTCAAATGGATCACTGCTCCATGGGCCATTGCCACGCCACATGCTATTGCAAGGCTTGCCGTTGAGGATTGTCATGCAATTCTTGATGCCCTGCCGTTCGTCGGCAATTCGCTTGGGATGCGTTTTGTCGTTCGGATAACACTGTTTTGTAAGAAGCGACTGAGACAGGATACAGGCCCTCTTAGCAAAGATTTTTCGATCAATGTCAAAGCAGTCGTCACACGCTTCACATGGCTTGTTCAGACCAGACTTGCACCAAAGCTCAACATTGCTTCTTAGGATTATGAATACTTTCGGACTACATTTCGCATCTCCCGGAATGCGATCCCGCTTGTTTGGCTTCAGACCAAAAGAATCGATGGCACTGAGCGGATCCGCTTCGACATACGCATACGTATTGATCCCACCGTTAAGCCCAATCGGGTCGGACTGAATATACCGTCCAGTTGAAGGGTCGTAGTCCCGATGGTAGTTATAATGCGGCCCCGTCTCTACGTCGTAGTATTGGCCGGGGAACCTCAGGTTGAACTGAAATGCCGTCCCGGTCGCGCTGGGGTCCTGGTTCGGTTGGTTCGCGCCGAACGGGTCATCATTCCTCCACTCCCAAACTATTTGATTGGTTGTCGTAGACGTAATTGTTCGCGGCGTCCCCAAATGATCGGCATGCACGTAATAAACCTTCGCCACCGCATTCACCGTAAACGATCGCGTCACCGCCACCGCCGCCAGATAGTTGCCGTTGCCCGCCTGATCGGCCTTCACCGAACACGTCCCTGCCGCAAGCAGCGTCACCGTATTGCCCGCCACCGTACAAACGACTGGTGTCGTCGAACTAAACGTCACCGCAAGCGTCGAGGTTGCACTCGCACTAACCGTAAACGGTTGATCCCCCTCCTGCCTGTCACTGAGCACCGCAAAGCCAATCGTCTGACTGGCCTTGTTGATCGTGACATTCGCCGTCA
>JAYTUX010000491.1:0-3488 GCA_043744315.1 Betaproteobacteria bacterium
CGTGTCATTGCAACCAGCATTGCCATCGCGCTGATGTCCGCACCGCTTGCCTATGCGCAACAAGCCGCCGAGCAGAAAATCGAGAAGATTGAAATCACCGGGTCGTCGATCAAACAGATTGCACAAGAGGGCGCGTTGCCGGTGATGGTATTGACCAAAGCGGAAATCGAGCGATCCGGCGCAAATTCGGTGACGGATCTGATTCAGAACTTGCCCGCGATGCAAGGCTTCGTGCCGGTATCGAGCTCGGTCAATGGCGCTGGTGCAGGCGTCACGACAGCGGCATTGCACTCGCTTCCATCCAAATACACGCTGGTGCTGCTCGATGGGCAACGCATGGCACCACAGGCGCTGGGCCTGGTACAGGGCGGCGGTTTTGGCGTCAACCTTGAAAGTATTCCGCTGGACGCTGTCGAGCGCGTGGAGATTCTGTCTGACGGCGCGTCGGCAGTGTACGGCTCGGATGCGATTGCCGGCGTGATCAACTTTATCCTGAAGAAAAACAAGACAGACGGCAATGTCTCGCTCACCTACAACAAGCCGCAGCAGGTCGGCGCGACGAGCTACAACGTCGCCATCAGCAAAGGCTTTGGCGATCTGCAAAACGACCGATTCAATGTCCTGTTGACCTATAGCCATGACAATCAGGAACGGCTGCAGGCGAAGCAGCGGAAATTCTCCGCGAAAGGCGCGTTTTTCCCTTTCTCGTTTGAAGGTACCAATTACATTTTCAATCAATCGACCGCCAACACCGAACCCGCCAACGTGACGTTTAACGCGAGACCCACGGCCGGTGGTCCCGCAGCCGCGTATTCGTTGAATCCTTACTATCGGGCGAACGGCAATTGCGGGTCGTCATTTGCGGCAGTCATTACCGATCCGGTTGCGTTGGGAGCAATCGGCGAATCCTGCCGATTCAACTACGCGGCAACGGTGGAGTTGATTCCTGCTTCAAAACGCGACAGCGGCCTGTTGAAGGGCACGTTCAAGATAAACGATGACACAACGGCGTGGGCCACCCTGGCGCTGTCCAGCTTCTTGATCACGCCGCAATATGCACCGGGCGCACAACCGTTTGGATTGGATGCGGCGACTCGTTTTCCGCGGCTCTTCAACACCTATGTTGTTCCTTATCTGACTGCCAACAAACTCACCTTTACCGGTGGCGCAAGATTGGGCTATCGCGCGGTGCAAAACGGTGGGCGGACGGATGACTACCAGACCGACGCGACGTTTTTCTCGACTGGCGTCGATGGCAATGCAATGGGCTGGGACTACAAAGGAAGCCTGACCCTTTCGCGTGCAAAATTCACCGATACCGCTGCGGGTGGCTTCACCGATTTCGACAAGTTGAATGCGGCAATTGCCAGCGGTGCCTACGATCCGGTGCTGGGTACCGGCGTTGCGTCGATCGCATCCGCCGTCCTGAATACTGAATTTCAGCGCACGACGTCCGACATGAATACGCTGCGTTTTGCCGCGCAGCATGATCTGTTCCAGATGGGCGGTGGCGCATCGGTTATCGCATTGGGGATGGATTACTCCACCTTCCACTATGTGACCAATTACGATGACCTGGTGTTGGCGTCGAGCGGTTTTTCCACGCAGCCCGTTTCCGCAAACTTTCCGGTGGGCGGCAGCTCGGGGCTGGTCCCATTTGATGCAAAACGAACCAATTGGGGGCTGTCCGGCGAGTGGTTATTCCCTGTCTCGAAGCAACTTGACGTGACCCTTTCCGCACGCTACGACAACTATTCCAAAACGCACAGCAAATACGTATTCGCTGTTGCGCCGGATCCTGTCACCGGCCTGCAAAACAAAATTGCCGACGCCGATCTGGGCAACACGTTCAATTCCGCCACGGGCAAGGTGAGCGTGCGTTTTACGCCGGTTGAGTCGGTGTTGTTGCGCGGCTCGTATGGTACCGGCTTCAAGGCCCCCAATATCAGCGACATCGCGGGAGCATTGGGCTTTGCCGGCAGTACATCTGGCAGCTACCAGTGTCCATTTCCGGGCTCGATTGGGTGTGCGCCTGGCAGTGCGCAGTATGATCTGGTGGCCGGCCCCAATGGACTTTCGGGTGATGCCGGTCTAAAGCCGGAAAAGTCGAAGCAATGGACAATTGGTTTTCGTGTGGACCCCACCAAAGGCCTGTCAATCGGCTTGGATATGTGGGACGTGAAAATCAAGAATCAGGTGCTCTCACAAGGCATCGCCGAGCAGGTCGGTTTCGGCAGTCCGGCCGCGTATGCAGGCCTGTTCATCAATCCGTACCAGGATCCGGCCGGCTTCACCACCATTGCGTTTCAGCAAGTACCGTTCAATGGCGGCGTAGCGGAATATCAGGGTATCGATTGGGACGCAACGTTAAGAACCAAAATTCCGGTCGGCAATTTGACGATGACCTGGAATGGCACCGTCATGCGCAAGCAACAGTACAACTTCGGCCCGGGGCTGCCATTCAACACCGACCTGGGTGTGTTTGGCCCGGATCAGCAAGTGGTGTTTCGCACCATCATGAACTTGTCCGCGAGCCTGCAGACAGGTTCGCTCACCAATACCTTGACGGCGCACTACAAGTCCGGCTATCTCGATCAGGCCTATGGGGCGAACACCAGCATCTTCCTCGCCAAAGCCGATGGCACGCTGGGCAGGTCGGTTGCGTTTGCCGGTTTGAAGGTCCCTTCTTACACCACGTTCGATTGGCAGACCAAATTCGTTTGGGACAAGACGCTGTCAGGAACGTTTGGTATCAAGAACTTGTTTGACCGCGATCCACCTCTGTCGTTGCAAAACGGCGGTGGCGGCAACCAGCTTGGATACGACGGCCGATACACCGATCCGATCGGACGGCAGTTCTATTTCACTGCGCAATACAAGTTTTGATTGATGGCAACTTGCCGATTCGTTATTGAGCAAAAGAAGCAATTGACTGGCCGGATTTCATTCGGCTGGTCGACTACTTTCACCTAAAGGAAACTGAGCATGCAGCCAAGCAGAAAAAAATTGGGGTGTGTTATGGCGGCAATTTTCGCCGCTGGTCAAGTGGTCGTCGCCGGGACCACATTCGCGCAACAAGTGCCAACACCGCCCGCCGCGCAAAAAGTCGAAAAGATCGAAGTCACGGGCTCGAACATCAAGCGCGTCGATTCAGAAACGCCTTCACCGGTTCAGGTTATCACCCGAGAGGATATCCGCAAGAGCGGCACCAACAGCATTGCGGAACTGCTGCGTGAAATACCCGCTGTCGCGGGCGGATCGGTGCAGGACTTCAACGGTGGCAACGGTTTTGCGCGCGGCACGCAATCGGTCTCGTTGCGCGGCTTGGGTTCGGTTGCGACACTGGTACTGGTGAATGGTCGCCGCGTTGAAACCGCTCCCGTGGCGGATCCGAATCTCGGCCAGGGTGCCTCTTTCAATTTGAACGTCATCCCACTTGGTGCGATTGAGCGCATCGAAATTCTGAAGGACGGCGCATCGGCCATTTA
>JAYTUX010000492.1:0-12074 GCA_043744315.1 Betaproteobacteria bacterium
CCTTGGAACAAAGTGGCGGGCAGCGAGCAGAAAGTGTTGACGCCGCTCGCCAAAGACTGGGGCCAGTTGACGGGTACGCAGCAACGGCGTTTGATCACATCTGCCAAGCAGTATTCCAAATTGACGCCAATACAACAGGAGCGTTTTCAGGAACGCCTCACGGAATGGGCTGCCTTGACACCGCAACAACGCGCGGATGCCCGTGAAAAGTTTCAGAATCTATCCAAATTGCCACCGGCCAAACAGCACGAGTTGCGCGAAAAATGGACCGACTCGAAAAATGAGAAAAAGCCGCCTGCCGTCGCTGAATCGACACCGACTCCGGGTGGCGCGCAGGCGAAATAAGTGGTGAGCCTAGTGTCGCGTCACGCAAGAATCGTCGCAAGGAAAACGGATGGATTTTTTCGCAGGGCTAGGCGCGAGGAGGCGACATAGCATGGTCTATGGCAACGACGAGGGCGCACCGCTGGTGCGCCGAAACCGCCATGCGGAAAAAGACACCGTTTTACGCGACGATTCTTGCGTAACGCGACACTAATCCCCGCTGTGGACACCGTTCCCAGTATCCGCTGCCGTCTGGCCGCGCTGCCCTACGAATTCCTGTTAATTCTCGCGTTGTTGTTAATCTCAGCGTTTCCGCTTGCCGGACTCAAAGGAGCGACGCTGGGCGGTGCCCCACATTACTTGGCGCAAGTCTACTTTGCGTTTGTTGTCGCAGCCTATTTCACCTGGTTCTGGCGGCGCGGCGGGCAAACCCTTGCCATGAAAACCTGGCGTTTCCGGGTCATTGCAACCGATGGTCGGCCATTGTCTCTGCCCCGCGCATTGGCAAGGCTGGTGTTGGCGAGCCTGTTTTACGTTCCGGCGGTTGCCGGACTTGTTTTATTTTTTTTTCCAAATCGAATCAACCCGGTGATCGTCATGTGGGCATTTCTGCCGATGGTTGCCACGATATTGTGGGCACGATTTGATATCGACCGCCAGTTTCTGCATGACCGCCTTGCGGGGACCCGCCTCGTCAACCGGTGATGGCCCCCAAAGAACGAACTACGCGCTGCGCCGAGGGAGACTCGTCGCGTATTCTTTTTGCAAAATCAACACCACTGCCAGCACAAAGAACGCCAGCAACGGTGCCGCGGCACTGATCAGCGCCGGCCAATTATTCAGTTCCGTCAAGTTTGAAGAAAGTTGATTGAGGAAATAAAACGCCAATCCCAACATGATGCCAAACACCAGCTTGCCACCAAGCCCGGTCGCGCGCTGCGATTGAATACCAAACGGGATCGCGAGCAGCATCATGATGATCACCGTGACCGGTTGAAATACCTTGCCCCAGAAAGCAGATTCGTATCGCGTACTGTTTTGCTTGTTCTCACGCAGATGCGATATGTAGGCGGACAGACTTAGCAACGACATGTCATCTGGCCTGGTTCGAAGCACTGACAACAGATCCGGCGTCATCGCGGTGTTCCAGCCATCGGTTACCAATCTCTCCATTCGAGCACCCTCACCCTGCTTGGCACTGAAAGTGGTTTTCTCAACCTCTTGCAACACCCAGTTGCTCTTATTGAAATCGTACGTCGCGCGTTTGGCAAGCCGCAATGAGGACAAGCGATACGCAGCGTCGAATTCATAGATGCGCATGTCGAGCAATTGTGTATCCGGTGTGACGGTTTGAATATTCACAAACGCCAAATCGTCTTTCACCCAAAAACCCGAGCGAAATTGCGTCGCCACCACGCCGGGTGCTGCAGACATGCGCATGCGCTTGGCGGTCGCCTCGGCAACCGGCGCGACGAATTCGGCAAACAACAATGTCAGCACTGAAAATACCAGGCCGATCAGCGTCGCATATCCCGCGAGGCGGGTAAGCGACAGTCCCGACGTGCGCATGACCGTCAATTCCGATTGCGCCGACAAGCGGGCGACGGCAAACAAGGTTCCCATCAATGCCGCCGTCGGGAAAATCACCGCGACGTGGGATGGTTGCGACAACAGCACATACGCGAGCACCCTCGACAGGCTGTGGTTAGCCTTGCCCAGATCGCCGAGCTCGTGAATGAGGTCGAACAGCGCAAACAACGCCAGCAGCGCAACCAGCAACAGCAACGTAGCGAAAAATATTTCCCGCGCGAGATAGCGAAACAGGGTGGACACGTTAGGTTGGGATTTCCGAAGAAGGTAGCAAGTATGCGCCGGGCGACGGTTGCCGCATTCTACCGATTCGCGATGCGCACTGGGCGATGCCGCTTGCACCGACGCCGCAACGAAAAACGATCAACACGATCTAATATTGCTGCGCCGCAATATTTTTTACTACGTATCTTCGACTCAAAATAGCGTGCCCGAATTCGGGTTTTCCCGACTATCACCCCGCACATCATGACGCCTATGATTGGCTCGACGGGCGCGCATTTGCCAGCATATGTCATGTTCCGTCCACATCCAATAGCTGTTAAAACAGGAGGGGAAAAATGCAACTCACGCAAAAACACGAGGAGTATTGGCGCAAGAACCTGACCATCACCGCGATCCTGCTGGTGATCTGGTTCATCGTCACATTCGTCGCCGGCTGGTATTCCCGCGAACTCAACAGCATGTCGATCATGGGATTTCCGCTCGGCTTTTACAATTCCGCACAAGGCTCATTGATCGTTTATGTATTGCTGATCTGGTATTACCAGCACTACATGAATAAGCTCGATATCGAGTATGGCGTGCATGAAGGAGAAGACGAATGACTACCGCTGACTTCAGTCACAAGGCCTTCTTCGGCCAACTCAAGAAGTACTACACGTTCTACACCGTCGGCTTCCTGGGCTTTCTGATTGCGCTGGCGATCGCGGAGCAAATGGGCATGTCGCGGAAGTGGATCGGCTACTGGTTCCTGTTTGCAACCATCGGCTTGTACGCATCGATCGGCATCATGAGCCGTACCGTTGACGCAGCCGAATATTATGTCGCCGGGCGACGCGTTCCCGCGTTCTTCAACGGCATGGCAACCGGTGCTGACTGGATGAGCGCGGCGTCGTTCATCGGTATGGCCGGCACGCTGTATCTGTCGGGCTTTGACGGGCTCGCGTTCGTGATGGGCTGGACCGGCGGATATTGTCTGGTTGCCTTCTTGCTCGCACCGTACCTGCGCAAATTTGGCCAGTTCACCATCCCCGATTTTCTCGGTGAACGCTACGGCGGCAACATCGTCCGTAGTGTTGGCATTTTCGCCGCGATTCTGTGTTCATTCACCTATGTGGTGGCGCAGATTTATGGCGTCGGCCTCATTACCAGCCGGTTCACCGGGCTTGAGTTCGGCATCGGTGTGTTCGTCGGATTGGGTGGCATTCTGGTTTGCTCGTTCCTCGGCGGAATGCGTGCCGTGACATGGACCCAGGTGGCGCAATACATCATCCTGATCATCGCGTATTTGACGCCGGTGGTCTGGCTGTCACTCAAGCAGACGGGCAATCCGATCCCGCAAATTGCCTATGGACAACAGCTCGAAAAAGTGACCGCGCGTGAAAAAGTACTCGCGACCGACCCTAAAGAGCTCGAAGTTCGCGGCATTTTCAAGGCGCGTGCGGATGCGGCCAATGCGGCACTGAAAGATCCGAAGGCTGCCTTTGAAAAAGGTAAAGCTGAGGTAGATCAGAAATTTGCCGACGCGAAAGCCGCCGGTGTGCCGGTCGAGCAATATGCCGCCGCCGAAAAAGCGGTCGCCGCATATCCAAAAGACCAGGCCGCCGCTACCGCGCAATGGAACAAGGATAAAGGCCTCACCGCACGCGCGGGACCGCCACGTCCGCATGCAACACCGTTTCCGGGCAAGGACGAGAAGGCACAGGATATCGCCCGCAAAAACTTTCTCGGTATCGTTTTTTGCATGATGATCGGCACCGCTGCATTGCCGCACATCCTTATGCGCTACTACACCACACCAAGCGTGCGTCAGGCGCGTCAGTCGGTGTTCTGGTCGCTGTTCTTTATTTTCCTGCTGTACTTCACGGCACCTGCCCTGGCAGTACTAGCCAAGTACGTGGTCTACCACGACCTTGTCGGTTCAAGTTTTGCGGCCCTACCTGCCTGGGCGGCAAATTGGGCGGCGGTCGATCCAACGCTGCTCGTGATTACTGACGTGAACAAGGACGGCATCGTCCAGCTGGCTGAAATCGTGCTCGGCGGCGACATCATCGTGCTCGCAACGCCTGAGATCGCCGGACTGCCGTATGTCGTCTCCGGGCTGGTGGCGGCGGGTGGTCTTGCTGCGGCGCTATCAACGGCCGACGGATTGCTGCTGACCATCGCCAACGCGCTGTCGCATGACCTCTACTACAAAATGATCGATCCCCATGCGAGCACCACCAAGCGCGTCACGGTATCGAAAGCATTGCTGGTCGTGGTTGCCTTGATTGCCGCGTTTGTGACCTCACTCAAACCGGGCGATATTCTGTTCCTCGTCGGCGCGGCATTCTCGCTGGCGGCGTCCGCCTTCTTCCCGGCGCTGGTGCTGGGCGTATTCTGGAAGCGCGCCAACAAGTGGGGGGCGATCACCGGTATGGCGGCGGGGTTGGGATTGTGCATGTATTACATGTACACGACCTATCCGTTCTTTGGCGGCGTCGCGGCAAATCAGTGGTTCGACATGACGCCAATCACTGCCGGCGTATTCGGCGTGCCGGTTGGCATTATCACCATTATTGTGGTGAGCTTGTTGACCCCCGAGCCATCACGCGAAGTACAGGAGTTGGTTGAACACGTTCGTTACCCGAATCTGGAAGGCGATATCAATACCCTCGCTGCCTAGTGTCGGTACTGTTGCAAATCATGACGAAGCCCGCGCGAGCGGGCTTCGTTTTTGGGTGGTACAGATACCAGATATGCCAGTAATATCCCTGCAATCTGTTTCTTCTTCAAAGGTCAAAGATGCAACTTCAGCATTGGATGCACTTCTATCGCGCACGAGTCCTGTTGATCTTCAAACGCGATGCGCAGGCCATCGAGGCATTCAAAATGGCGCTCGCGGCCAAGCCGGATTTCGGTCTTGCCGCAAGTTGTCTCGCGCATCACTATGCATCGCGGCACCAGCAGCATTTGGCCGAGCAATGGTTTCACGAGGCGTTGCGAATCGATCCGACCGACGCGATCGCACAATTCAATCTTGGCTATCACTTTGAGCGCCATAAAGAATTCGCGAAGGCCGTCGCCGCGTTTCAGGCCGCGATCGACTTAAAACCGAAACTCGATCAAGCCTGGTATGGCATGGGCCTCGCATTGGCCGCGCAAGGTCTGCATGATTCGGCGGCCACAGCGCTGGAAAAAGCCGCCGAACTACAACCGATGAATCCGCACGCATGGTACGCGATGGGCATGGCGTATCACACGATGGGAAACAAAGCCAAGGTCGACGAAATCATTGCGCATCTTGGTCGCTTCGATCCAAAAATGACCCAGCAATTGATGCGTGAAACCGGGCGCATCAACCAATCGCCGACGGCGCCCCAGTCCCAAACACCGATGCAGGCAGGCAAATAATGCTGCAATTCGTCATTATCCTGAAAGCACTCGCCGAAGTCGCGCTGTTCGCGTTCCTCGCACAAGGCATTCTCTATTGGTTCGCCGGCGCCAAACGTGAGACCAATTTTGTTTACACCACCTTCAAAATGCTCACCTCACCGGTGACCAAATTTACCCGTTTCATCATGCCGCGCGTGATCCTCGATCAACACATCAGCGTGCTCGCGTTCTTCTTTCTGCTGTTTTTCTGGCTGGCACTGACGATTGCCAAAATCAAGTTGGTACTTTAGCCGTCATCACACGTAGAACGCCATTTGGCGCACCTTTCGGAGCACAAATGGCTGAAGACGCCTGCTAGTTCTTGTGTTAAACTTTGTAGCGCGCTACTTCACAGCCACCTGCATCGCAATTTGCACCAGCTCGGCGACCGATTTCACTTCAAGTTTCTCCATAATCTTCGCGCGGTGCGCTTCCACCGTTTTGACGCCAATCGAGAGTTCCTCCGCGATGACGCGATTGATTTTTCCCGCGACGACCAATTGCATGACTTCGCGCTCGCGGTGAGTAAGGAGCGCCAGGCGCGCGTGCTTCGCGTCGAGATTGCCACGCGAGGTGCGTAACATCTGGTCGCGCGACAAACCATCATGGACAAGTGCGACGATCTTTTTATAGTCGAACGGCTTCTCGATGAAGTCGATCGCGCCATGCTTGACCGCCGCCACGGCTTTTGCCACGTCCGCCCGCGCGGAGAGAAAAATCACCGGCATCAGGATGTCGTGCTCAATCAGGTATTGCTGTAACTCGAGCCCGCTCATGCCGGGCATATAAAGATCGACGATGAGGCAACCCGGCGAGTCCGACTTATACGCGCGCAGGAAGTGCTGCGCGTTGGCAAACGTCGCCACGGCAAGGCCGTTGGTCTTCATTAACCATGAAAGTAATTCGCGGATCGACGCATCGTCATCCACCACATAGACGGTCGGTGCCACGTCCACCGCGATGTGATCAGCCGCCATCTTGCGGACTTTCTGTGGCCAGCAGGCGCCGCGCCTCGTCCAGCAATTCCTGAGTCGAGAATGGTTTGGTCAGGTGCGCGTCGGCACCCGCGAGTTTGCCGCGAGCGATATCGCCCGCGCTTCCTCGCGCAGTGACCATCAGGATTTTCGGTTGCTTGCGAGATAAATCGTTGCGGATCGCCGCGCAGACCGCCAGACCACTCAACTTCGGCAACATCACATCGAGCAAAATCAAATCCGGCTCAAACACTCGCGAAGTTTGCAACGCATCGTCGCCGGCGCTGGCAATGCGCGTTTCATAGCCGGCGTTTCGCAGCAGAAATTCCAGCGACATCGCAATCTCTGGCTCATCGTCGGCGATCAACACGCGCGCGCGCATCAGTCGGCCGCCGCGGCGGTCAATGGCAACGAGAATGAAAACGTGGCACCCATCGATTGCGCGCTTTCCACCCACAGACGGCCGCCAAAGTGCCCGACAATCTGACGACAAATGGCGAGGCCGAGCCCCGTGCCGGGCGGTTTTTCGGTCATTGCGTCGCCAACCTGGCGGAATTTTTCGAATATCAATTCCTGATTTTCCGGCGCGATGCCGACGCCGTTGTCGCGCACATCGACGCGCACGACGTCCTGGCCGTGCGAAACCGTCACACGCACTTCACCGCGATCGGTTTCGCAAAACTTGATTGAGTTGGTGAGCAGATTCAGCATCACCTGCATCAAGCGGTCGCGGTCGGCAACGACCGGCGCAGGCGCATCGGGAAGTTGCAATTCAAGTTTCACGTTTTTCACTTTGAATAATTGACTGGTGGTTTCGGCCGCATCGGCGACGATCTCGCGCAGGTCCAGCGTTACATTCTGCCACTCGGCGGCGCCCGATTCGAGTTTCGCCAGATCGAGTACCTGATTGATGAGCCGCGTGAGGCGCTCCGACTCCTTGACCAAAATGCCGAGAAATTTTGCGCGCTCGTCTTTATCCAACCCGGGATTGTCGTGGAGGATTTCCGAAAATGCGCGAATCGATGTGAGCGGCGTGCGCAGTTCATGCGTGACCGTGGAAATGAAATCATCTTTCAGGCGATCGAGCTCTTGCAATCGCGCGTTGGCGTCACGCAATTCGCGGGTGGCGGCCTCCAGCTCGGATTGTTTTTCTTCAAGCTTCTGGCTGTACGCGATCGCCTGCGAGGCCTCATCGATAATCGCCATCACCTCATCGACGCCGAGCGGCTCTTCCTGCACCACCGAGGAAACCATTGCGCGTGCGCTCGACGCACCGATGGCCCCCGCCAATTGGATTTCGGCGAAGCGCACCAGCCGCGCGTCGGCATCGAGTTCGTCGGCCGCCGCCACGCCGCGCGAGCGCGCATACGTATCGAACAATTCAGCCGCACGGGCCGGCCCAAGGAATCGCCCCACCAGCGTTTGCAGCGACGAGGCCGACGCGGTGCCGCGCCAGAATCCCGTGCGCTCGCCGGTCTGGCTCAGCACGTCGACAAATAGTGTCGCCTGAATGCGCTCGGCCGCACTTTGCCGGCTCGAAAGCGATACCAGCACGTACCCGCCGATATTGGCCAACATGCTCCAGATCATCGCGTGGGTGGTTTGATCGAGCCCTTTCAATCCGAACAATTGCAGTGGCTTCAGCAATTCGATGCCGAACGGGCCCTGTTCGATCATCGAGACCGACAACCATCCCGATTGCGCGAACGCCGGAATCATCAATGTGTACGCCCACACCAGAAAACCCGCGCTCAAGCCTGCCAATGCACCTGCGCGCGTGCCGTTTCGCCAATACATGCCACCGATCACCACAGGCGCGAATTGTGCGACCGCCGCGAATGAAATCAGGCCGATGGAAACCAATGCGTAGGCTTCGCCGGCAAGCAAATAGTAGAAATAACCCATCAGCAAAATACCGACGATCGCCGCGCGGCGAATATCCAAAAGCAGATTGGAAAGTTCCTCGTGCTGCATGAAGCGCGCGCGCGTGAACCGCAACAATGGCGGCATCACCAGATCGTTGCACACCATGGTCGAGAGCGCGATGGTCTCGACGATCACCATGCCGGTCGCCGCCGACAGACCGCCGATGAACACCAGCAACGCGAGCCACTCCTGCTTTTGCGACATTGGCAACGTCAACACAAATGTGTCGGCATTGATATTGCCTTCGGGAAAATGCAGCAGTCCGCCGAAGGCAATCGGCAAGACGAACAAATTGATCGCCAGCATGTAGACCGGAAACAGCCACACCGCCTTGTTCAGGTGTTTTTCATCGACGTTTTCCACCACCGCGATCTGAAACTGGCGCGGCAAAAACATGATCGCCAGCATTGAGAGAATGGTAAGCCAGATCCAACTCACATAGTTTCCGGCCGCACCGCCGAATGGCGTGGTCAGCGCGGCAAGCTGCGGTTGCCTCAAGGCCTGACCGAAAATATCGGCCGGGCCATCGAACATGAAAAACGTTACGTACACGCCGACCGCGATGAAGGCGATCAATTTCACCAGCGACTCAAACGCGATCGCGGCGACCATGCCCTCGTGCCGCTCGGCGACATCGAGTTGGCGCGTGCCGAAGACGATGGTGAAAAACGCGAGGAATACCGCAATGTAGAACGCGGTGTCGTTCATGATCCCGGCGGTACCGATCTTTTGCGGCATCACGATTTCCGGGTACTGCAGCAGAATTTGAAAGCTGGTCGAAATCGCTTTCAGTTGCAGCGAGATGTAGGGAAGAATCCCGACCACCGCGATCACGGTCACCAGGCCGCCGAGTAGCGCGCTTTTGCCGTAGCGCGAGGCGACAAAATCGGCGAGTGAGGTGAGCCGGTTGATCTTGCTGATGCGGATCATCTTGCGCACCACGAACCACCACAGGATCATCATCAGCGTCGGGCCGAGGTAGATCGGCAAAAAGCCAACGCCATCGCTGGCGGCGCGGCCGACCGATCCATAGAATGTCCAGGCCGTCGCGTACACGCCGAGCGACAGCGCGTAGATATACGGGGTGGCGATCAGCGAGCGGCCTTGATCCGCGCGCTTGTCGGCGTAATAGGCGATCGCGAACAGAAAGCCGATGTAGGCGAACGACGCGCAAACGATGAACCAGCCTTGTAGCATGCGAGTTCGGCGGCTATGGCGATTGTTCGATCACGAGGTACATCAGCAGGATCAGCGCGGCCCACGCGAGGAACAGATAGGCGAACAGGATCGGAATGCCGAACAGGGTCGAGCCGACGTTGAATAGCGCCAGAATCGGAAAGTTGAACAACACCGCGCCCAGCAGGAACACGCAAACCAGACGCTGGCCGCGGATCCCGCGTTTGGGGCTGCTGCTGACGGCTCGTGACTTGGTGGATAGAGGCGGGGCGGTACGCATCGAATGCTCCGGAAATTTAGTGTCGCGACACTTGTGTAGTGCTATTTATTCCGGGCGCGCATCACTTGTCAACCTGGACGAATTCCAGCGTTGATGTCGATCACTCAGTGCGACCGGCTACTCGACAGCCAGCGCTGGTATTCAGCGAGTTTGAATAGGGCGACCGCCGACTCAATTTGTTGCGCTGCCGCGCGCCGCAGCAGCACCTGAAATAGTTTTGCGGTACCCAAGGCATCGGCAACCGCGCGGTGCCGCGCCGAAATGGCAATCGAAAAGTGGCCCACCCATTCATCACGGCCGCGCAATGCCGTCGGCGCATCGCGGCACAAAGCAGTTGCCAGCAACGCCAGGTCGATGAACGGTGTGGCAACGATGCAAAAAGGCAGCCAGCGTCAATTGTTTTTCAGCTGGCTTGAAAATAGATCACCTTGAACATTCCTTCAGTTTGTGCTGCCGCATTTTGCGTCCGCTGCTGGCTCGGGTCAAAGGTGATTTATGCTCGGACGGCGTTTTGCTGTGGACGCACTTCAATAGCATGTGAAATTGAAAGGGGTGACCCAAAACTGCTTGCTTGTGCGCGACGCAATGCGTGCAACCGATCAGGCAGCGCGGATGGTAGCGACGTAGTAGCTGCCAGTACTACGGGCGCGCGGCGATGCGCTGTTCCAGTTGATCGACCTGATCGAGTAACGCTGAAAATTCGCGGCCGAACGGCGTCAAGCGGTACTCCACACGTGGCGGCACTTCTGCAAAGCTGGTCTTTTCAAGGATGCCGAAGCGCACCAATTTCACCAGCCGCTCGTTGAGTACCTTCGCGCTCAGGCCGTCGATGGCATGTTCCATTGCGCCGGGCCTATGTACGCCACGCCGGACAAGGTCAATCACGGTCAACGACCATTTGCAGCCGATGACACTTTCCACCATCTGGTGAACGCTGGGAGAAACAGGAATTTCCATCGAAATAATTTTTCATTGCGCAAACATCAAGATGCACCATTTGGTGCCTACCCCACGCCTTGGTGCCCGCATTTGTTTCGCTGATACGACGCCTACATTTTCGCTGCCGACTGGCAAATATTATGCGAAAAGGAACATCTCATGCGACGCATTTCCATTTTTTTCGTTACGACATTGCTGAACGCTGCAGCGTTTGCCGAATCAACACCGGTGCAGTATCCAAGCGGATATCGCCACTGGCATCACGTCAAGAGTATGGTGATCAATCCGGGCCATGGCTTGTACGACGCGTTCGGCGGTATCCATCACCTTTATGCCAACCCGGCCGCGATCAACGGCTACCAGACTGGAAAGTGGCCCGACGGCGCGGTAATCGTGTTTGATTTGCTCGACACAATTTCGGCAGAAAACACGGTGACCGAGGGCGTGCGCAAAGTCGTTGGCGTGATGCATCGCGACGCGAAAAAATATGCCGCCACCGGCGGCTGGGGTTACGAGGGCTTCAAGGGCGATAGCCAGACGGAACGCGCAGTCGCTGGCAACGCGGCAACCGCCTGCCACGCCTGCCATATCGCGCAAAAGGATGCCGGCTTTGTTTTCAGTAAAATGCGGCAATGACGCCGAACGATGACGCCCCATTCGCACCAGAACTCGCGGTCTCGCACTGGTTCAATACCGACCAAACGCTGACGCTCGCAGGTTTACGCGGAAACGTCGTGATGCTGCACGCGTTTCAAATGTTGTGCGCGGGCTGCACCTTGCAAGCAACACCCCAAGCTGTGCGGATGTGGCTCAAGTATCGCGAGGCCGGCCTCAAGGTCATCGGCTTGCACACGGTGTTTGAGCACCACGCGGTGATGACACCCGATGCGCTGGCCGTGTATCTGCATGAATTCCGCATCCCCTTTCCGGTTGGTGTTGACCTTGCGAAGGCAGGAGAGCCGATACCGCGAACGATGCAAACCTATCGATTGCAGGGTACGCCCAGTACGCTTTTGATCGATCGCGCGGGACGACTGCGGCATCAACGATTCGGGATGGAAACCGACGAAGCGTTGGCACGTACCGTTGAAGCTTTGTTGGCGGAAACGTAACGCAAATAAATCACCCTGCCCCGAATGGCACTTACTTAAGGATGCGATCAGCATAAGCGCTTGATTGGAAAGGCCGACTCGATGGGTGTACGGTGGAGTTGCGAAACAACCATCCAT
>JAYTUX010000493.1:0-12057 GCA_043744315.1 Betaproteobacteria bacterium
TGCCCGCTGAGGAATGGTGGCAGGATGCCATTGAGCGTCATGCCGATAGCGGTGCCATGTTCAAGGCACTTAGCCCGTTAGTCGGCACGATTCCGGCTAATCTATTCGATGCGGTGCTGGAGAACTGCCTGGAGAATGCGCGCAAGAAAAAGATCCTGGAACCGATGATTGAGATCACGGTTGAAATCGCGATTCGCGACGAGAACGCAAAGTTATCGATTACCGACTCCGGCAGCGCAATTCCGACCGGGCCCGCAGGAGAGCTGTTCCGTGCGCCGATCGCCAATACGCGGCGCGGCGGTTATGGCATTGGGCTATTTCAATCGTATCGGCAGGCGGCAGAATTGGGGTACGAGCTCGCTCTCGCGAGCAATCGGGCGGGAGAGGTGCGATTTGAGTTGCGGAGTGGACCGAAAACCTAGGTCGCCATTCAAAGAGGGCTTGGGGGCATTTTGCTTGGGAGCCTCGCCGATGCTATGGTTTGAGCGGCGCGATGCCCGCATGATTTACGAGAAACTACGGCAGCTTTCCTGAATCCATCATTTTCGTGATGATTGTGCCCACAGGAATCCAGCTCGCGATATCGTCGAATTCGTTGTTGCCTCCTTTCACAGGAGAGTGAGACACGAAAACAATGTTCCCATCCGTATTCTTTGATTCATCGGTACCGGTGGCACCTGCGGGAGCATTCTGGCCGAGAGAAAGCAGCAATATGGGCGCCTTTGTAGTCAAGGTATTGGCGGTGCTTCCACAGGCGATTGCGGTTACGCCTGTACCACTGTTACAAATCTGCAAATAGTCTGTTGCAGTGGCTCCGAGATTCGAAATGGTCGCCGATTGCATCGCGGTGGGGTTGGTGGAACTGGTGAACGGAAAGTTAAATCCGGCGACAGCACCGCCAAAAACAGCATACCTGATTCGATTGCTTTCAAGTCCCCACGAATCCCTGAGAAATCCTTGCTCGTCTAGCGGCGACAGACCGAGCGAGGCCGCAGGGAGAAAGCCGCTGTAAAAGTTCGAGCAATTACCATGTGTTTGAACAACTTGTGTTTCACTTCCGGCGCAGGTGCCGCTGGCAGCGACGCAAAAAGACTCGCGCCCCGCAGAGTTGCTTGCTGCCGTTGCAAACGCGGGGCAAGGGAATCTTCCGTTTGCCATCGCAAATCCTAGTAGCGCAACTTTGGCTTCTTCAAGCGCACGACGCGTTTCTTCAATGCGCCTCGATTCAACTTGGCTTGCAATGGGCACTCCAATTGTTGTCAACAGTATCGCGATGATTACCATGACAATGGCGATTTCTAGCAGCGAAAATCCGGATTGGAAAACTCCAATTGAATTAACTTGATTCTTCATCGATTCCTGCACCTAGGGATAGTAAACCACCACGTCATTGAAGCCCGATTGCCTGGATGAAGTTGTGATTTTGTTGCAACTTGACAACGGCGAACATGCGGTCGACACCGGTGTCGGCGTGAGTGAGCCGCAAGGCGGCGCTGAATTGATCAATCCTTCAAGCTCCTTGTTGCTGGATTCAAGGTAGTTTGACGCGTAGCCATCGTTGTTGCCACCTCGCACCTGCGCGGGTGTTGTGCTGTTGAGCGGACGTCCCGCTACGATGACGGCAACCTGCTTGCCGGTGGCGATCACGCTGCCGCTCCTGTCCTGGATCCGAAGACAATCCGACGAAGTCGTACACGGCCCGCCACTTCCGGTGGGCGCTGGTTTGTAGGCGTCCGCGACTGCATAGAAAACATGCATCTTCCAGTCCGCCCACCAACTAAAACCTATATTGCATTCACCGCTACCCCAAGTGCTGGCCATATTGTTGTCGTCGGTCGTATCAAAGCTGGTGTCGGGAATTCGCCCAAAAGAAACGGAATTGTGGTCAGACCAATTGTTGATTGAGCTTGCTTGCCTGCACACGGGTGCCGGCCAAGGGTAGCGGCCGCGATTGGATAGAGGCGTCAACGTTGACGCGTATTGTTTCAGACAAATCAACGCCTCCGTTGCAATACGTTTTTGCACCGCCGACATGATTTGATCTTGAGTCACCGCAATTATTCGGTCGTTGACGGCAAGTGTGCCTGCCACCGTGATGGGGCCTTGTATAAAGCCGTTTCCGTTGCTGGTTCGTGTCGTGTTGTTGTCGATAAAGTCCGCGTTATCCTCGCCCAATGCGATATCAAGATAATTCAGCGGATTGCACTTTGCGGTAAGAGATGCCGGTGCCGAGGTGCAGACGCCTGCAGAATCGCCCGCTGGACTGCACGTGCCGCCGCTGCACGAACGTTCCTGCTGTGTCGACGCACCCTGTCTTTTCAACGCATCGCCGGGCGCGATGACAATGGCTGCAGCGCCGCCCGCATCACCCAAGTAGGCATTGCTGGATGTACCGTCGTGAACGATGACTCCGTTGCTGTTTCTCAATGTAATCGTTCCTAAGCCAGTGGTTGGGTTGTGGGCAATCGCGGATGCTGTCGCGGATTTATATTGGCTTGAAACGGCATACCACAAGCGTTCGCCACTTGAGTCGCGGAGATCGGGCAGACCAAGTGTCTTCCACGGCAGTCGCCCCAAACGGGACTGCTGACTGGTTGATCCGCTTCCATTTCCGCAAGTGGATTCCGCTAAGCCATCATCATTGAGATCCGGGCACGGCAAGGTGCCCGGCTTTGGGAGGCCAAGCGCAAAATTTCGGCCTGCAGCATATGCGATCAACGCGTCCGCTGCGACCCTTAGCGATTCGTCGGAAGTTTGATTGCGCGCCATTTGCGCAGCACCGGTATTCAACTTAGAAATTAAGAGGATTCCTATCGCGCCAAGAGCAAGTATGACAATGAGCACCAGCGCAAATCCACCGCTTCTTCGCGGAGTCGACCACCAAAAAAACTTTGTGCGACTTCTCACTACTTTCACTTGCGGGAATTGCTGTTGTGCGGCTTGGGTTTTCTTTTTGTTGTCCGAATATTCTTGGACGCTTTTGCAAGTGCTTGATGTTTTGTTGCGTTAGCCATCGTGTTATCCGACGCTTCTGCAAACTTTACCGCCATGCCGACTGACGTTGAACTAATTCGCGCGACTAGCGTGGCACTTGTCACTTCCTGACAGGCACCATCGACCCAGACAGTGGTTATCCCATCGCTTCTCTTGACAAACCCATTGATGACCGGCGGCTCACTGATGGTCGTCGCGAGATGTATATTGGTCGGGCCCGACTTGCGCGCGAGATCCATTCGATCGCGCTCACTAACATCAAAGAAAAGGGTTCCACCGAGCGGTTTCAACAAGGCAACGTCTTCGGCCGGAGTGAACACCGACATAACGGAAGTCGGGGCATTGGTTGCGGCCAACGACTGTGCCAAACTCGCATTCGCTGCCGTGTAAATTAAAACCGACAATATGTATAACCATTTCATATTGGTTTCCGCGCCTCAACGGCGGCCTGAATATTTGCAGGCTTGCTCTTGTCCACAAGGGTGATCCATTCCAATGCGCATTCCGCTTCGATCGCCGCGACGATGGTTGGAGAGGTTGAACGCGTAACGCTTGGCGCACCGGTAACAATTGGTGCCTGTACGCGCGCCTCGGGGCTGCCGACCCGCGTGATCGTGCACTTGTCAATTGGAAAAAATCCCCGCTGAATTCGTGGGAACTCGTCAAGAAATGCCATCAAATCGCCATCGTGATAGGACTGAATTTTCATGCGAATCCGACTTGCCATAATCCCGACGGCCGCGTATCCGGCACCGCTCGCGACCCTCAACGGTCGTTGCGGAGCAACTTCATATTCCAAGCCCAAAATGTTGTGCCGCTTCTTGAGCTCAGCCATCGCTTCGATGAAATCCATTCGTCGTTCGGGTGCAAAGGCACCGCGGGCGATTAAGCTTTTATAAGTTTCTTCAGACCCCTGTAAATCAGCTAATTCGCGTTTGGCATTTTCGAGCCGGGATCGCAACTCCTGCAAATTCCGCTCTGAAATCACATTTGACTTGGTTTCCGACTGCCAAATCAAATAACTCCCAGTCACCAGGAAAATCGCCACGCCGAGGCCGGCGAATGCGACCAGTCCAGCAAATCGTAGCGCCTTGAAGGCGCCACCTTGGGGAGACGACGTACTCACGAATCCCCCCGGTTGCGGATAATTTTCATCGTGAACCGCACTTCGCCTACTTCTGGTGTCGTTGCGCTGGGCGTATTGGCCCGCAGCATCGCGGTTGGCTTTACGTCAATCGGAAATCGAATGATCTCGGCCTTCATGTTCGAAGCCTTACTAATTCTATCGGCCAACCGTTCGATCTTGGCGATGGCACCCCGGTAGTCGCCGTGAAATTGAGTCACGGCCGCCTCTACAATCAATACCTCGAACTTGCTGCCCGGCAATGGTGGGTCTGCATCAGCTACGCCTGAGCTCGCGATTGCAGGTTGCGTGCCCGCAACGACCTTGACTTCAGAACGAACGCTTTGGGTGGAGGCTTCCGCCACAGTTTGATAGGAAGGAATGAATTCCGAATCTTGGTTGGGTGCCCAAATTGTTTGCAGCAGGCGCATTTCCGGAAACTCCGACCAGACCATTGCGATGTCCTTCAACATGGCAGAGGGCGAGGCAGGTTGTCTGCGAATTTGGGTTCGATAAAACACGCTGGAGTCGCGCACCGTTTCGGACGTATTTGTTTGCGTCGCCATAACTTTTGAAACAGTTTGATACTCGGCCTGAATCGACCGCACGACCTGACTGCGTTGATCGTTCACCGCCGAGGCACTTGCCGTCTGATAAAGATTGAACCCGGCTCCCGCCGCACCAACTGCCAATAATCCCGCCGTCAAACCATACAATCCGATCTTGATTTTTCGATAGCGCCCAAACCGCATCTGCTCCTTCTCGGCGAAGTGATTCTCCACGCTGCCTTGCGCAAACAAATGCACCAGCACTTCTTCCGCGTGCGACGACGTGGGCGCGGGTTTGAGTTTGATCTTGGCCGCAACTTCGCCAATATCGAGAAAGCGGTATTTCAGCAATGGATAGGTGCGGATCGCTTCGGCGATAACTTCGCGATCCGGCGCATGAACCATGATGCACGCTTCCAGCGTTTCACCGCCCGCAAAATATCGCAGACTATCGAGGTATTGCCAGGTACGGCTGGTCTCCTCCGCGATCAGTGCGCCGACCGATTGCCCGCCATCGTAGGCGATCGGCGTCAAGCGGCTGAACTTGACTTGTTTGTTCTGAAAGTACGTTTGCCGAAGGCCAAAATCGGGAACGATCGTCACCAGCAAGGTGTGGGTAAAAAACACATTCAATTCTTTGGGCAAACGTGCCGACAAGACCGCCGATGAAAACACGCCTTCCAGCGGCACTTCCGACTGTTCAAGCGCGGTCAGCCACGGTTGCAGCAAATCCGGATTGGTGACGGCGTGATACAGCACGCGGTCATCGCGACGACCTTCCGCTTCCCGATCCTGGACAATCGCATGGCGAAACGTGGTGGCACGATATAGCTGTGAAAGTTTGCGGCTGAGGATCGCCTCTTGGTCGCCACCTCGCAGGTGTGGCACGGTATCAACGCGGAAATCTTCTTCGATCAGATCCGTAACGACGTAGGTTGGCATCTCGCGGTGCCGGGCGAGATATTCGGCGAATTGCGGCGTATCGCCATCGGTCGAGTTGAAGACCTCGCGCTCGACAATCGCGCCGCTCTTCCAGACCAGCGCGATCATCTTGTCGTTGGTGAGATAAAGAAAATGCCTGGCCACGTTCGCTATCCGCTCCGCGTCAGAACTTGATTTTCGCGATGACGTCGTACATCGGGTTGAAGACAGTGACCAGAATGCCGATCAGTACACCGCCCAATACCACCGTCAAAATCGGCTGAATCATTTCCTGCAACTTGCTCATCTGCTCTTTCACATCGCGATTGTAAAAGTAGCTTACGTTCAAAAGTGAAGTGTCCAATCCACCCGTCGATTCGCCGACGCGGATCATGCGCAATACCAATGGCGGGAATAGTCGCGCATTCTGGAATGCCTGACTGATGCCGGCACCGTCGTTGATCTCACGACCGACGCGTTGCAGCCCTTCTTCAATAACGCGATTGCCGACAATTTTTTCGGATATCTGAATGCAATCCAGCACCCCGAGCCCCGATTGATACATGAGTGCGAAGTAGGTGGAAAAACGCGCCAGGATAATTTTTGTCATCAGCGGCCCCATGATCGGCAGCTTGAGAATGATGGCGTCGATACGGTACTTCGCGTCATCACTCGTCTTTGCGATGATGACCAGTGCCGCGATGATGGCGATCGGCACACCGATGAACAAGAACCAGTATTTTTTCATCACCAGTGAAACAGCGATGAGCGCCATGGTGGATGCGGGCGGATTGGGCGTCAACGCTTTCATAGTCACGCCAAGTTGCGGCACGAGAAACACCATCAGCATGAATACCACGCCAAAAATAACGGTCCCCGCGAAGATCGGATACATCATTGCTTTTTTGACTTGCGAGGACAATTCATCCTGCCACTTGAGATTCTCAGTGAGCTTCGATAACACATCCGGCAATTGGCCCGTCTGCTCGCCGGTGCGAATCAATGCGACGAATACCTGATCGAATGCCTGTGGGTGTTCGGCCATCGCATCGGATAATTTCAGCCCGCCTTCGACATCCTCGAGCACGCTCGCAACAATCGCCTTGAAGCCCTCGTTTTCGACGGTGTCACGCAAGTCAGTCAATGCATCGATGATCGGCACGCCGGCGCGCATCAACTGATCCATGTGAAAGCAGAAGGTGATGATTTCCTTGCGGGTCACTTTGCGCGCCCGCATTAGCGTCGATTTCTTGATCGATTGGAATGTCACCAGATCGAGGCCGAGCCGCTTCAGGCGCATCTCCAGGTCGACCGGGTTGATGGCGTCGGCATTGCCCGGCAGAATTCGTCCAGTGTCGTCTATTGCGCGGTAGGAGTAGGAAGCCATGGCGGAATTTTCGTTGAAAGCGTCGGCTATGACACGCGGTCGGTCAGATCGACGATTCTTGAAATCTCGTCCAAACTGGTCTGCCCGGCGAGCACCCTTGAGACTGCGTCCTCGGCGAGCGTGCGAAAGCCGGTGCGGCGCGCGGCTTCGCGAATTTCGCGACCGGTGGCGCGGCGCGCGATCAACTCGTCGATATCGACATTCATCTTGAAAAGTTCCATGATCGCAAGCCGCCCCTTGTAGCCGGTGCTGTCGCAATGATCACAGCCGGCCGCGCGGAAAATTTCCCCCCGCCAGCCAGGATCGACACCGAGAATGTTGAGCGTCTGCTCATCGTCGGGACGGTATGGCTCACGGCAATGCATACACACGCGACGCATCAGGCGCTGCGCGACCACACCGATGATATTTCCCGCCATGATGTCGGGCAGCACGCCCAGATCCTGCAAACGCGGGATGGCACCAATCGCGGAATTGGTGTGCAGTGTGGAATACACCTGATGGCCGGTCATTGCGGCGCGAAACGCCATTTCGGCCGTTTCCTGATCGCGAATCTCGCCGACCAAAATCACGTCGGGATCCTGCCGCATCATCGAACGGATTCCACTCGCAAAATCGAGTTTGGCCACTTCATTGACCGAGGTTTGCCGGATCATCGCCATGGGATACTCGACCGGATCCTCCAGCGTCATGATATTGACGCCCTCGGTGTTGACGTGATTCAAGATTGAATAAAGCGTAGTGGTTTTGCCGGAGCCGGTCGGACCCGTAACAAGGATAATGCCTTCGGGCCGCGCCATCATCAGGCGCAGCATCTTGAGTTCGTCTTCCTGCAACCCCAAATCTTCAAGCGGCACGATGCCTTTTTGCCGATCCAGAATACGCAGCACAATATTTTCGCCATGCGTAGTGGGCTGTGCAGACACGCGAAAATCGATCGATCGGCCGGAAAGACTTAACGAAATACGGCCATCCTGCGGCGCACGGGTTTCCGCAATGTTCATGCCGCTGATGACTTTCAGGCGTACCACCATTGCCGACCAATAATTCTTGTGCAGCGAACGAATCTGCCGCAGCACGCCATCGATCCTGTAGCGGATGCGCAAGAAACCTTGCTCAGGCTCAAAGTGGATATCGGATGCGCTGCGTTTGACAGCGTCGTTCAATAACGCATCGACCAGTCGAACTACCGGTTGACTGTACTCGTCAAATTCGGTGGCAAGCGATTGGTAATCGATCTCGCCGGTTTCAATTTCATTCAGGATACCGTCGATGGAAAGCTCGAAGCCATAGTGCTGCTCGATGCCGATGGAAATATCGGATTCGCGCGCGAGTACCTGCTCAATGCGGATATCGTCCTTGATGAGCGCGCGGATTTGATCGAGCGCCACCACGTTCGATGGATCCGCCACTGCAAGCAACAGCTTTCGGGCTTGCTTGTCATAATCCACCGGCAAGACTTGATAGCGGCGCGCGATATCCTTGGGCACCAATTCGAGCGCGTTGTGATCGATGATGGTGTTTGAAAGATCGATCGCGACTTGGCCAAGGCTCTCAGAGAGCGTATCGCGAATAGTCGCTTCGGTCACGAACCCCAGGCGAACCAGAATCTTGCCCAGCGCCGTTTTTGATTTGCGTTGTTCGGTCAGCGCGATATTCAACTGATCGGGCGAAATCACACCCCGCGCGAGAAGCGTTTGGCCGAGCGGCAGTTGAGTAACAGGGGTGTTCATCTGATCCATGGCGAGCGGAATTGCATCATTGACGGACAATCGACAGCGTATCCGCGAAACACTCCGATTGTATCAATCGCACACGGTCTTTACGCGCGAGGAAGTGGCCACGATGATCCATGGTCGCAATCGTACTCAATCGATCCGCGCTTCGGACGCAAGTTCCTTGATGCGTCGCGCCACCACGGCGGGATCGAATTGTCCGCCGGATCTCGGTCGCGTCTGCAACGCCTTTTGATAATAGTCACGCGAAAGTGCGGTTTGTTTCAAGTGATCCAGACTGACGGCAAGATTGTAGAGATAGTCGGCGTTGTCTGATTCCAGTCGAAAGGCGTCAAAGTAAGCCTGCTGCGCTTCGACCCAGCGGCGCTCAGAGGCGTACTGGTTGCCAAGTGAAAAACGCAATGACGCCGTTTCAGGATGTTGGCTGACCAATGTGCGTAGTTCTGTTTCCAGCGATGGCGAGCGCGCGGCGCTCACCGCCAACAGGCCGGCGACGGCGGCACCGTTGCGCGGGTCCATCACCAATACTTGCCGATAGCTGCGCGCAGCGGCAGCCGACTCCCCGCCTCTGGCCAATACCGTGGCGAGCCCAAGATGCGCATCAGGGTTCAATGGTTCCGCCGAGACCAATTTCGCGTAGAGCGTTTTGGCACGCGGGTAATCTCCTGTCTTGAGTGCCTCGTAGGCCTCCAACAAATCGGTATTCACCGAGGGAATTTCTATGGTTTTCGCTAGCTGCAATTTCAGCGGTGCCTCCTTCGCGGCGGCCGCACTTTTCAACGATTTCGCAAGCGCCTCGCGCTCAGTAAGACGTGGCCCGGACTCCACCGGCGCACGTACCGCAAGTTTTGGCAACGGTGCCATTTCCGCGGGCGGCGGCAACAATGGCGGCAGCGGCGCTTCCACCGGCGATTCAGGTTTGGCTGGGACGTTCGCATCCGGCGGTCGAGGCACTTGGCCCGTACCAGGTGCCGCTGCCGGTAGCGGGATCACCGGGCGCGCGGCCATATTTACAGCGGCAGGACGGGATACCCGCGAAACCTCATTCCACACATACCAGCCGCCCCCGCCAATTGCACACAGTGCAACGGCAATCACCGGCAGTAGCCATTTTTTCTTTGTGTCCGTTTCGGCAGCAAACGTCTGTTTGGCAACAAACACATTACGCGCCGCATCCCGCGATTGCACCGCCTCAACACTAGTAGCGGCATGTGCGGCTCTTGTTGAGGCGCTCTGTACGGGCGCAGATTCCGGCGTACGTGCGCCCGAACTCAACGACGCAGCATTGGCGGACTTGGCCTCCGCGAAGTCCAACAGGCTTAGTTCGGCTGCGGTTGGGGAACTATCGACGTCCAGATCCGCGCGCTTGGCAGTTGGTGAGGCACTTTGCCTCGCTCGCGGTGGTATGACTTCTTTGTAATCTTCCAGCCTGAAATCTGCTGGTTCCGCCTTACGCGGCGGTTCCACTTTCTCGGCAACAGGTCGCTCGACGTCAAGTGATGGTTTTGCATCTGGCAACGAAACGTCCAGCGTGGAATCGACGGACAATTTGGCGCGTTTTGCCTCCTCGGCACGTTTAAGCGCATCGAGGAGCAAGCTCATGGCGCTTTCCTTGGCTCCCCTTGAGAAACCGCTGCTTCGGGGTGAAGCGTGCCGGGATTCTTCAAATCAAACGTCGGCGAGGAATCCTTGAAAAACTGTGCATCGGGTAGATATTTTTTGTATTCCGACATATCCGCATCAACGCTTGCCTCACGAATCACCAGCGCGCGGATGAACACGACCAATTCGCTCTTTCGACCCGTGTCATTACGCAGACTGACCGCGTCACCCAGCACAGGAACTCGCGACAAAATCGGCAAACCATCGCGCTTGGCCTGGAAGCTATCTTGCATCAGGCCACCCAGCATGGCGGTTTGGCCGCTCGCGACACGCAGCATGGTTTCAAACTCGCGGGTTTGTATTTGTGGCACACGACTGATGACTCCCGCTTTGCCGAGGTCCGGATTGGGGTCGTTCACATAAGACGTTATCCGCGTCACGCTGGGACGGATATTGAGATTGATGATGTCATTTTCGCCAATTTGCGGCGTGACATTCATCACAAAGCCTTCGGGGACCACATTGGGCGTCGTATTGTATGAAATCGTCGCCGCCGCGTTGGTGGAGGCCGGCGTCACGGTGGATTGAACGGTGAAATAAATGCTGTTCTCGACCACGCGCATGACAGCAGTCTGATTATTGAGCGTCATTATTTTAGGGCTGGAGAGTACCCGCGTGTTGCCGAATGAGTTCAACAATTTCACGGTACTGCTGATATCGCCACCTGCTGCTGCATTGGGATTGCGGTACTGAATGGAGAAAAAAGGCGACTCCGTAAGATTGGCACCAGTGAGATTCTGTTTGATCGAATAACCCAAGCCCTGCAAGCCCAATGCCGACCAATCGACGCCGGACTGGTAGTTGTCATTTAGTACGACTTCCACGACAGTGGCTTCGATGAGCACCTGACGCCGTGCTGATCCGCCGATTTGCTCAATGAACTCGCCAATCTTTTCCTGCTGACGCGATGTCGCGCGCACAGCCAATGTACCGGTTTCCGGATTGACAATAATTGAGGCTGCCTCGCGAAAAGTGAGCGTCTGGGACACCGACTCTTGAGCCGCTTGTGCATCTACCACGCCTGGGCCAGTAGTATTCGTTTGTGTTGTGCCGGTGGTATTCGCTCCGCCGCGACGTTGCGTGGCAGTTTGTGCACGCGTGGAGGCTGTCGTGCCCTGACTGCGATTTTGCACCACTGTTTCGGAGCTACCTTCCGGCAAGAGTTTATCGGTGTCGCGAAGGATATCGCGGATATTCTTTTCCAGATTTTCCCAAAATCGATTCTTGGACGTATTGTCCAAACGGATTTGCGAGCTGTTTTGACTCCCGCCACCGCCCGCCGCACCACCCGCCGCGCCGCCAGGGCCGACCACCTGCGTCTGTACGCCAATCGAACCGGATGAATCGCGCGTCATGTTGACGTAATCAACTTTGTAAATCTTCAGGTAGGGCGAATCCGGTTTCACTACGATATTGGGGCCGTCGACTTCCCAGCGCATATCCACTTGCTTGGACACGCGGGTGAGGATTTGCTTTAGTGTCTGGTCGATGGCGTTCAGCGTTACTCGCCCTTCGATCCCCGGATGTATGTCGATATTGGCTTTGGTATCGCGGCTGATCGCAAACATCAATTCCTGCACCGGGACATCCTTGACGGTGACCGAATACTTCACTTCATCAATGCGCGGTTTGGGTGGCGGCGGCAAGGGCACTTGGCGCACCGGCTCCGGGACAGCACTACGCTGC
>JAYTUX010000494.1:0-3457 GCA_043744315.1 Betaproteobacteria bacterium
ATCGAAATGTACTCGATCAAATTGATCACACTGCACTTCTGGATTGCTACGGCTGGTATCGTGCTCTACATCTCGTCGATGTGGATTGCCGGCGTGATGCAGGGCCTGATGTGGCGCGCGGTGAATTCAGACGGCACCTTGACGTACAGCTTTGTGGAGAGCGTGAAGGCGACCTACCCGTACTGGACCATCCGTCTGATCGGCGGCGCGATGTTCTTCGCCGGCATGCTCATCATGGCCTACAACGTATTCAAAACGGTGCGATTGGGCAAAGCCTACGACGCACCGATTCCGGCCCTGCCCAACGCCAACGCGCCGCACGCCGTACCTTTCAACACCGTCGCCACCGCGCAGGGGGATTAAGCGATGAAATTCTCACATGAGACGCTTGAGAAAAACATCGGCTGGATGGCATTGCTGGTGGTGCTGGTGGTGGCCGTCGGTGGATTGGTGGAAATCGTGCCGTTGTTTTTTCAGAAATCGCTGACCGAACCGGTCGCGGGGCTAAAGCCCTATACCGCGCTGCAATTGGCGGGGCGCGATATTTATCAGCGCGAAGGCTGCTACAACTGTCACTCGCAAATGATTCGCCCGTTCCGTGCCGAGACCGAACGCTATGGCCACTATTCGGTGGCGGGTGAATTTGTTTACGACCATCCGTTTCAATGGGGCAGCAAACGTACCGGGCCGGATCTGCACCGCGTTGGCGGACGCTACAACGACGAGTGGCACCGCTTGCACTTGCGCCAACCGCGCGACCTGGTGCCGGAATCGAACATGCCCGCGTACCCGTGGCTGGCGACAACGATGCTTGATCCCAGCGAATCGGCACCGCACATGAAAGCGCTTTCCCATGTCGGTGTGCCGTACACCAAGGAAGAAATCGACAAGGCCGCCGATGAGGTCAAAGGCAAAACCGAAGAGGACGCGATGGTGGCCTATCTGCAAGTTCTCGGAACCGCATTGAAGAATGTGAAATAGCCATGGAAACTTTTGACGTCAACGACATTCGCACGCTCGTCACCGCGCTCTCGTTCATCGTGTTTGCGGGCATTGTATTTTGGGCATACAGCAGCCGCCAGAAAGCGCGCTTTGATGAAGCCGCCAACCTACCGTTTGCGGACGCCGAGAGTGAATTGCCTCATGACAATCATGACATTCCGGTGATCAACGCCACGGACAACCGTCACGGAGCGCGCTCATGAGCGATTTCATTTCAGATTTCTGGCATTGGTATGTTGCCGTCATTTCGATCGTCAGCATTCTCGGTTGCGGTGTGCTGCTGTGGATGCAAAGTACCGCGCGGCCGCCGAAGGGCGCAAAAATCGAGTCGCACGGCCATGTCTGGGATGAGGATCTGACCGAACTCAATAATCCGCTGCCGCGCTGGTGGATGTGGCTCTTTTACATCACCATTGTTTTTTCGCTCGGCTATGTTGCCCTTTATCCGGGGCTTGGTAATTTCGCGGGCAAGCTTGGCTGGACATCGGCCAATGAATATGCGGCGGAAATGAAGCAGGCTGATGCCGACTATGGCCCGCTGTTTGAAAAATATTTGAAGATCGATGTCGCCGCGCTTTCAAAAGATGCCGAAGCAACTGCCGTCGGTCAACGCCTCTTTTTGAATTCCTGCGCACAGTGTCACGGCTCGGATGCGGGGGGTGCCAGGGGCTTCCCGAATCTTCGTGACAAGGATTGGCTCTACGGCGGCGACGCAGCCGCGATTGAGGCCAGTATCACCGACGGCCGCAATGGCGTCATGCCTGCACTTGGTGCCGCAATCGGCGGGGAACAAGGCATCACGGAAATGGCGGAATTTGTGCGATCACTTTCTGGCTTGAAACACGACGCCGTCTTGGCGGCAGCAGCCAAACCAAAATTTGCCGTCTGCGCCGCCTGCCATGGCGCCGAAGGAAAGGGGAATCAGCAAATCGGCGCACCAAATCTTACCGATGCGATCTGGCTCTACAGCAATTCTGCCGAGGCAATTGCGGCGACCATTCGGGAGGGGCGCGGCACCAACCAACTCACGCCAGGACAAAGTGCCATGCCGGCACACAAAGACAAACTTGGTCCGGCGAAAATACGCGTTCTCGCGGCGTATGTTTATGGGTTGGGTGGAGGAATGCCGGCGGTTGCCGCCGTCGCGCCGGCGATCGCGAAGTAATTGATGCTTCAACGATGGCCGAGTGATGTTGCACACGCCGTAACAATTCGTCCTCCCGGCGGAGGCCTGAATCCCGTCCAAACGTATTGCCGATCGATTGGAGTGGACTCGATTCCGGCCCGCGCCGGAATGACGGACGTTTGCATTTCCGCATTGCGGCCAAGATGAGTACGCCCACAAAAATCATCCCAATTATTCCTGCTCCAGACGCCACCAGCGATCTGGAGCAAACGCTGTATGAGGTTCGCAAGAAAATCTATCCGCGCGCCGTCAGCGGCTGGTTTGCGAAGTGGCGCTGGGCACTGGTGTTCATCACGCAATTGGTTTTCTACGGCGCCCCGTGGCTCGCATGGAACGGCCGGCAGGCGGTGCTGTTCGATCTGGCCGCGCGCAAGTTCTATATTTTCGGCATCGTTTTCTGGCCACAGGATTTCATTTATCTCACCATCCTGCTGCTGATTTCGGCGTATTCGCTGTTCCTGTTTACCGCCGTTGCGGGACGCCTGTGGTGCGGCTATACCTGCCCGCAAACGGTGTACACGGAAATATTTCTGTGGATTGAGCGCGCCATTGAAGGTGATCGGGTCGCACAAATGCGCCTCGATGGACGCCCGCTGTCGATGCGCAAAATCGGTTTGAAATCGGCCAAGCACAGCGTGTGGATCGCACTATCGCTCTGGACCGGCTTCACGTTCGTCGGTTACTTCACGCCGATTCTGGATTTGAGCCGAGAGGTATTGTCCGCAACGCTCGGCCCGTGGGAAACGTTCTGGCTGCTCTTCTACGGCCTCGCCACCTACGGCAACGCCGGCTGGCTGCGCGAACAGGTATGCAAATACATGTGCCCCTATGCACGTTTTCAGGGCGTGATGTTCGATCGCGACACACTGGTGGTGGCCTATGACGAGGAACGCGGCGAACCGCGCGGTTCGCGTTCGAAAAAGACCGATCCGAAACTTGCCGGGCTCGGCGATTGCGTCGATTGTGAAATCTGCGTGCAGGTCTGCCCGACCGGCATCGATATCCGCGAAGGCCAACAATACGAATGTATCGGCTGCACCGCCTGCATCGATGGCTGCAATCAGGTGATGGACAAGATGGGTTACGCGCCGGGATTGATTCGCTACGCATCGCTTAACGGCGTGAGCCAGCATCTGGGCTGGCGGGAAATGATCCGGCGCGTGTTCCGGCCACGCGTGCTGATCTATTCCGCCATTTTGTGGGCCATCATCATCGCGGCCAGTTTCAGTCTTTATTTCCGCGTACCAGTCAAGGTGGATGTGATTCGCG
>JAYTUX010000495.1:0-11990 GCA_043744315.1 Betaproteobacteria bacterium
CCTGGGCCAGCGCCTGGGCGGCAAAAGATGTTGCCAGCTATCTGGCGTCTTACGCGGCCGACTTTGAAGTCCCCGATGGCTTAACGCGTGCCGCGTGGGAAGCGCAACGCAAAGAACGCATTGAGCGACCAAAATCAATCTCGGTCGACGTGAAGATTGCGAAAATATCCGTCAAAGGCAATGAGGCAACGGCCGTGTTCCGTCAATCCTATCGATCGGATGCGGTCAAGAGTAACAATACAAAAACGCTCAAAATGGTCAAGTCAGGAGATAAATGGCTGATCCGCGCCGAGCGTGCCGGCAGCAAGTGAGGCGTCGGTTGCGCGTCACCAGCTGCGCGCGGGCGGCCTTGTACGTCGCCCTTGTTGGCATTCACAGCGTCGCCGCTGCGCAGACCACGACCATGATGTCGGTCGCGTTCAGCAATGAAGTCGAGGCATCGCTGGTACGCGCGCTGGAAACACTGAAAAACAACGGAATCCAGCCGGCCCTGCGCGAGCTTGACGCAACGCTGTTGAAGAACCCGAATTTTCGCCTCGGGCATCAGATGAAAGGCGATTTGCTGATGGCGAAGGCGGGTTCGCCGGTTGCGTTTGGTGGCTCGGCGTCACCGCCGGAATTGGTGGCCAGTTTGCGCGATGAAGCGAAGGTGCGCTTCAACCGTTACTTCGATGCACCGCCGCCCGATTCATTGCCGACCGCGTTACTGCAATTGGCACCACAGCAACAACATGCGTTGTTGCTGGATAGCGAAAAATCGCGCATTTATGTGTTCAAGAATGTCGGTGGCAAGCCGACTTATATTGCCGATTTTTACGTTTCCGGCGGCAAGAATGGTTTTGAAAAAGATCGCGAAGGTGACCAGCGTACGCCGCTTGGTGTGTATCACGTTACCGCCAGCATGGGCCGCGAAAAACTCACGGATTTTTATGGCCCGGGCGCGTTCCCGTTGAACTACCCCAACGAATGGGACAAACGCCTCAAGAAAAATGGCTCCGGCATCTGGATACATGGCACGCCATCAACCACCTACAGCCGCCCTCCCCGCGCGAGCGACGGCTGCGTGGTGCTCACCAATGACGATTTTGCCGTGTTCTCCAAATACGTCGAGCCCGGCGTGACCCCCATCATCATTGTTCCCACCGTGCAGTGGCAGTCGCCGGATCAATGGCGGGAGTTTCGTGAGGGATTTACCGCGACGCTGGACAAATGGAAAGCCGATTGGGAGAGCCTGCGCATAGACGGCTACCTCGCTCACTATTCGCACGCGTTCGATGCGGATGGCAAGGACATCAAGCGCTGGACGTCGGCGAAACGCCAAATCAATGCCGCCAAGAAATTTGTCAAGGTGGACATCGCCAATTTGTCCATCTTCGAGTACCCCATTAGCCCCGGCATGCCGCCGATGGTAATGGTGACCTTCGATCAGGACTACAAGAGCAGCAACAACGCAACGAAGATGAGAAAGCGCCAATACTGGCAACGCGAAGACGGGCGCTGGAAAATCATCTACGAAGCGGCCGCAACCTGAGCAACCGCAATGCCGATTCAATCAATTATTTTCTGGAGCGACAACACATGATCCGCAAAACCCGACTTTTTTCGAGCTTTTCCGCCGCCCTGTTCGCCACTTTTTTGGTGGCCGCTGTGTCCGCGCAAAAGCCCGCCGACACCACGAAGGCTGCCGTGAAAGCGGCACCCGCCAAAGCCTCCGCATGCAAACTCGATGACAAAGGAACCACCCCGATGAAAGTAAAACTCACCACCAGCATGGGCGCCATCACGCTCGAATTGAACAAGGAAAAAGCCCCGCTGTCGACGGAGAATTTCGTCAAATATGTGGAAAGCGGTCATTACAACGGCACCATTTTCCATCGCGTGATTGGCAACTTCATGATTCAGGGCGGCGGCTTCGACAAGAACCTCGCGCAGAAACCGACGCAACCCCCGATTAAAAATGAAGCCGCCAATGGACTGAAGAACGACAACTACACCGTCGCCATGGCGCGCACCGGCGTGGTCGATTCAGCAACGGCGCAGTTCTTCATCAACGTCACCAACAATGATTTCCTGAACCATGCCGGCCCGGCGAATTTTGGCTATGCGGTGTTCGGCAAAGTCGTCGAAGGTATGGAAATCGTCGACAAGATCAAGGCCGTCAAGACCGGCCCGAAAGGCATGTTCCCCACCGACGTGCCGCAAGAAACGATCATGATCGAAAAGGCCGAGTGTCTCTGATCGATTTACTTAGTGATGCAAACAAGGGCGGCCTCGGCTGCCCTTTTTGTTTTATAGTCGCGCGATGACAACGTTTTTCATTTCCGATCTGCACCTCTGCGAAGAGCGGCCGCAGATCAATGCGCTGTTTACACATTTTCTCGACAACATCGCGCGCGAAGCGGAAGCACTCTACATACTGGGTGATCTGTTTGAATATTGGATCGGCGATGATCAACTTGACCACGATCCGCTTGCACGCCACGTTGCAGCGCAACTTGCGGCAACGGCAAATCGCGGAACCCGTATTTTCTTCATGCACGGCAATCGCGATTTTCTGATTGGCGCGCGGTTCGCGGCGGCGGCCTCCCTGACACTGCTGCCGGACCCCTCGCCAATCACGATGCAAGGGCGGCAGGTGTTGTTGCTGCATGGCGATACGCTGTGTACCGACGACATCACATATCAGCGATTTCGCACACAAGTGCGCGACCCTTCATGGCAGGCGGAGTTGTTGGCAAAGCCGTATGCCGAACGCGCCGCATTGGCGCGTTCCATGCGTTCACGCAGCGACGTTGAAAAATCGATGAAACCGGACGCGATCATGGATGTGAATCCATCGACGGTCGCGAAAATTTTCGAGCAACAGGATCTTGACGTGATAATTCACGGCCACACGCATCGTCCGGCGATGCATATGCACAATGCATTTGGCCGCCAAGTGACACGGTGGGTGCTGCAAGACTGGCACGACCGGGGCGGCTATCTGGCGGACGATGACCCGGAACATGCACTCACTGCGCACACCATCGCACCCACCACCTAAACATCGCAATCAGGCAGTACCCAATCCCCGCGCCAAATCGGCCTGAATATCGGTCACCGCCTCCAGCCCGACCGCGATTCGCAGCAAGCCTTCGGAGATTCCCGACGCATCGCGCTCCGCCTGTGAAATGCGTGCGTGGGTGGTGGTGGCGGGATGAGTGACGGTCGTTTTGGTATCGCCCAGATTGGCGGTGATGGAAATCATCTTGAGCGCGTCGACCAATTTCCATGCTGCCGACCGCCCGCCGGAAACCTCAAACGACAATACCGCGCCTTGAGCATTCGCCTGCCGGTAGGCAAGCGCATATTGAGGATGCGATTCCAGTCCCGCGTAATGCACTTTTGTCACTTGCGGCAATGTCTGCAACCATTGCGCCAATTGAAAAGTCGAGCGCGATTGCGCCTCGATCCGCAGGCGCAGCGTTTCCATGCCCTTTAGGCAGATCCACGCGTTGAACGGCGAAATCGCCGGGCCTGCTGTGCGCACAAATCCATAAATGGGTTCGATCAACTCCTTGCGTCCGCACACCGCCCCCGCCAGCACACGTCCCTGGCCGTCAAGATATTTTGTCGCCGAATGAATCACCAGATCCGTGCCGTGCTCGACCGGGCGCTGCAAGGCCGGCGTAAGCAGGCAGTTGTCGACGGCAAGCAACGCATTCGCGCGTTTGGCAATATCGGCAAGGGCCGCAATATCGCAGATTTCCGCAAGCGGATTAGACGGCGTTTCGCAGAACATGAGGCGGGTATTCGGTCGCACGGCAGCGCGCCATTCGTCTACTTTGGCGGGTGCCACCCATGTCGTCTCGACGCCAAATTTCCGGCAAATCTGATCAAACAACGGCACCACCGTACCGAACACGCTGCGCGAAGAAATTATGTGGTCGCCGCTCTTCAGGAGGCCCATCACGGTGCTGGCGATCGCGGCCATGCCAGTAGCGGTGGCAATGCACGCTTCAGCGCCTTCCAAGGCCGCCAGGCGATCCTGAAACATGCTGACGGTTGGGTTGGTGAACCGGCTATATATGAATCCGGGTTCTTCATTGGCGAACCGTCTGGCCGCTTCGGCCGCATTCGCGTACACGAAGCTGGATGTCAGCGATAACGCTTCGGAATGCTCCTGAAAATCGCTGCGCAAAACCCCCGCGCGCACCGCCAAGGTGTCGAATTTGGGTTGGTCACTCATCAACGATTCGCCATCGACAAGCCCAGATCAAGCTGGTGACTCTTGCCGCCTTCATCGGCCATGCGACCCGCGAGTTCGCCGTCATTGCGGTCCGCTTCGATGCCTGCCAGGTAATCGTCGGACACGCCGCCAGTGATATAGGTACCGTCGAAGCACGACGCATCGAAACTTTTGATGGCCGGATTGCACGAACGTACGTCCTCGATCAAATCGGCCAGATCCTGATAGAACACCGCGTCGGCACCGATTACTTCCGCGATCTCGGCAGTGGTTCGGCCGGTCGCGATCAACTCTGCGCGCGACGGCATGTCGATGCCATACACATTCGGAAACCGCACCGGTGGTGCCGCCGAGGCGAAATAAACTTTCCTGGCGCCGCAATCGCGCGCCATTTGCACGATCTCGCGAGAAGTGGTGCCGCGCACGATCGAATCGTCCACCAGCAGTACGTTTTTGCCCTTGAATTCAACTGCCATCGCGTTGAGTTTTTGGCGCACCGATTTGCGCCGTTGTTCCTGGCCGGGCATGATGAAGGTGCGGCCGATATAGCGGTTCTTGATGAAGCCTTCGCGGTACTTGACGCCGAGTACCTGCGCAACTTCCACAGCCGAAGGACGGCTGGTGTCGGGGATCGGAATCACAACATCGATTTCAATATCCGGACAATCGCGAAGAATTTTTGCGGCCAGCGATCGCCCCATCAAAGACCGTGTTTCATAGACCGAAATGCCATCGATGACCGAATCCGGTCGCGCCAGATACACATACTCGAAAATACACGGGTGCAACCCGGCATTGGGCGCGCATTGGCGGCTGAAAAAGTTACCCGAGGTATCGATCAGAATCGCTTCGCCCGGTGCCACATCGCGCATGATCTCAAAGCCCAGCGTATCCAACGCAACGCTCTCGGACGCAACCATGAACTCGACACCGCCATCCTCCGCGCTGCCATGCTTGCCGATGATCAACGGACGAATGCCGTGCGGATCGCGAAACGCAAGCAATCCATAGCCGGCAATCATTGCGACAATCGCATACGCCCCTCTTGCGCGGCGATGCACTCCCGCAACGGCGTTGAAGATCGCATCGGGATCCAGCCGAATCCCCTGGGCCGCACGCGCCAATTCATGCGCCAGAACGTTGAGCAACACTTCGGAATCCGAATTGGTGTTGACGTGCCGCAAATCGTCCTGAAAAAGTTCGCGCTGCAGCTCAGCCGTATTCACCAGATTGCCGTTGTGGCCCAGCACCAGCCCGAACGGCGAATTGACATAGAAAGGCTGCGACTCGGCCGCACTCGCCGCCGATCCCGCCGTCGGGTAGCGGCAATGTGCAATGCCCATGTGGCCGGTGAGGCTGCGCATATCGCGGGTGCGAAACACGTCGCGCACCAAACCGCGGTCCTTGTGCATATGAAACGTCCGGCCATCGGCGGTGACGATGCCCGCCGCATCCTGGCCGCGATGTTGGAGCACGGTCAAACCGTCATACAGCAGTTGGTTGACCTGCCCCTTGGAAACAATTCCGACGATGCCGCACATAGGTGCCCTCTTAACTCTTCACCAAACTTGGTGCTTGTTGCGATTTTGCTGCCCGAAAAGAAATACGCGCCGCCAGACTTTCCGGCAAAAATGTCCGCGCATGCAATGCAGCGATCTCCAGCGTCGGCGTAGTCGCGGCGGCTTTCCACCATGCGCTCTGCGGAAACTTTGTCATACCCGCCGCGAGTGCAAGTGCCACCAACACCACCGCGCCGCGCACAACGCCGATACCGGCACCCAGCAACTGATCCAATCCACCCAGCCCCAATTTTCGCACGAGAGCGGAAACGAGGCTCGCCAGCAGCCCGGCCAGCATCAATACCACCACGAAAATCGCGAGCCATGCGAGCGCGATGCGAAGTACCGGCTCAGACATCCAGTCGGCAAAGTAGACGGCGAGATCCTGAGCATAGGCATGCGCGAGCAATGCCGCGAGGATCCAGCCGGCAAGATTGATCGCCTCGCGCACCGCGCCGCGCGCCAGCCCGACCAGAATTGAAATTACCGCGATGGCAATGACCACGTAATCGAGTTCGTTCACAAATCGTCGCTTCGTCTGATCTGATCAAATCCAAGATTCATGTCGTTTGAAAAGATGGTTTCGAGTTGATCGATGTACTCACTACCAACAGAATGTTCGAGCTGCCATTCGTTTTGCAACAGTCGAAGAACATGATCACCGCGTGGCTAATGCTATTTAAGCGGAACAATCTTGCCATCCGCCCCCGCAAGTTTCACTTGCGCGAGTGCCGCATCGGCTTTTTCCTTGGTCGAAAATGGACCCACCCGCACTCGTGTCGCATTGCCGGATTTGATCGGAATGCTTTCGGTAAACACAACAAGTTTCGCCTCTTTCATTTTGGCCACGGCTTGCTTCGCATTGTCGGCATCGGCAAAAACGCCAAGCTGCACCACGAAGCCACTTTTCGGTGCCGTCGGTGCAGTGTCAGCTTTGGCGGGCTTCTCGGCCTTCCTTGCCGGCTTCGCGGACTCGGTGGTGACGGTCGTCGCGACGGCAGGGACCGCAGCGGCCCTGGGGGTGTCGGCAGAAATCGCCTTCGCGGGTTCAACTGCGACGGGTGCCCCGGCACGAGTCGGGTCAGGATTCGTCGCGGGGATGGCAGGTGAGGCAGGCGGCGACACCGGTTGGGCGGCGGGCTCAGCCAGTACTGGCTGGCCTTCCTTTGCCGGAACCAGCACTGAAATGTTCTGCGTTTTCGTCGCTTGTCCGTTGCGTTTAGGTTCGTTGTCGAAAATCATCGGCAAGAATACGAATGCCAGTAAGCCGATCGTAATCGCACCGATCAGCCGACGTCGGCCACGCCGTTTGAGTTCAAGCTCGGTGGCGGAAACTTCGTGATTGGGGGAGGCGGCCATGGCGGGAATCCGGGTCATTTCGATTCGGTGAGTCGCAGGATTTCCGCGACTGTATGGAACGAACCGAACACAAGAATTCTATCATTCTCGCCTGCTGACTCCCGCGCCGCAGCATAGGCTTCGGCAATGCCGATGTGGCGCGAGTATTTTCCCTTGATCCCGTGCGCGTCCAGTTTTTCGGCAAGCAAGCCCGCAGTCGCCCCTCGGGCACCGGCGCTCAACTCGAGGCCGGCGATGCACCAGAAATCAATGCGATCTTTGAGAATTTCAATGACCGTATCAATGTCCTTATCGTTCAACATGCCGAATACGGCAAAGGTATTCGGATGAAATCCCATCGAACCCAGCGCATCATGCAAGGCGCGTGCGGCATGAGGGTTGTGAGCAACATCGAGCACCACCACGGGCCTGCCCGGCAACACTTGCATGCGGCCCGGCCATTCGACTTCCAGCAGTCCGCGTTTGACATGGCTTTGCGAAACCGGCAAGCGATCGTGCAATGCCTCCAATGCGGCGAGCGCGGCTGACGCGTTTTTCAATTGATACGCGCCACGCAGCGCAGGATACGGAAGCGAATGGCGAGAGCGATGCTTGCCGAAAAACTGCCATTGGCCTTCACTCATTTCATAGCGAAAATCCCGGTCGAGCAATTGCAAGTCAGCGCCAATTGTTTTCGCATATTCGATGAGTGCGCGCGGCGGATCACGATCGGCAAAAATCGCGGGGCGATGAAACCGATAGATATGCGCCTTCTCGAACGCAATTTTTTCGCGCGTGTCGCCCAAATACGATTGATGATCCAGATCCACGCTGACGACGATACTGACGTCGGCATCGATGATATTGACCGCATCGAGCCGTCCACCCAGTCCCACTTCCAGAATCGCGACATCGACTTTCTCGCGTTGAAACAACCACAGCGCAGACAGCGTCGCGAATTCAAAATACGTCAGTGGCAGAACCGGCGAGGTATCGGTGCGCGCGTGCTCCACCGCCTCGAAGGACGCGATCAGCGATGCATCATTCGCTTCGATCTTGGCGAGCCGAACGCGCTCGTTGTAGCGCACCAGATGTGGCGATGAATAGAAACCCGTCTTGTAACCCGCCGCGTGCAGCATCGATTCCAGCATCGCGCAAGTGGAGCCTTTACCGTTGGTGCCACCGACGATGATGTTGATCGGCGCACGTGGATTTGCCATCCGCTGCCATACACTCGCAACGCGGTCGAGCCCCATGACAATCTCCGCCGAGTGCTGGCGACCGATGTAATCGAGCCACTCGTCCAGAGTATTGGGCTTGCGGGGCGTCATTTAGATTTAGAAACGTAGATCGACTGTGGATGCGGCTCCCCAGCTATTTTCGGCCTGAACGGCGCGCCGATACTGGGGCTTTTGATTTTTTCGCAGTACACGGCGATTAAAAACGAGCCAACTTCGCTACACCGCCGGCAGCGGTTCCTTCTGCAGCAGCGTCACCAACTGCGCAACACGTTCACGCATCTGCCGGCGATCAACGATCAAGTCGATCGCACCTTTTTCCAACAAAAATTCGGCGCGCTGAAAACCTTCCGGCAAGGTCTCGCGCACGGTCTGCTCGATGACACGCGGACCGGCAAACCCGATCAAAGCACCAGGCTCGGCGATCACCACGTCGCCCAGAAACGCAAAGCTCGCCGAGACGCCGCCCATGGTTGGGTCGGTCAACACCGAAATGAACGGCAGGCGCGCCTTGGACAACATGTGCAATGCCGCCGTGGTCTTCGCCATCTGCATCAACGACAATAATCCTTCCTGCATGCGCGCGCCGCCGGTTGCGGTAAAACACACGAAGGGCAATTTTTCGTCAGAACACGCCTCGACCGCGCGCGCGAATCGCTCGCCGACGACAGACCCCATGGAGCCACCCATGAAATTGAATTCAAACGCGGCGGCAATGAGTGGCACACTGCGCACGGTGCCTTGAATCACCACCAATGCATCGGTCTCGCCGGTTGACTTCTCAGCGTCCTCGAGACGATCGACATATTTCTTGCTGTCGCGAAATTTCAGCGTATCGACCGGCACCACTTCGCTGCCAATTTCGGCGCGACCTTCGGGATCGAAAAACAAATCAAGCCGAACCCGCGCTGAAATGCGATTGTGATGATTGCACTTCGGACACACATGCTGGTTGTTTTCAAGATCGGTGAAATAAAGCGTTGCCTGGCAGGAGGGACACTTGCTCCAAAGTCCCTCCGGCACCGCCTTTTTCTGCAAGGCGCTTGCAGATTTTATTTTCGGCGGCAGCAGTTTCCGAAACCAGCTCATTTATCCATCGCCCCGCGTATGCTCTTTACAAATGTGGCGACGCGCTCGATTGCTTCACCTTTGGGCGAAGTCTCGATTTCCTCGATGAGTCGTGAACCGATCACCACGGCATCGGCGAAGCCGGCGATGCGTTTTGCCGTTGCGCCATCGCGAATGCCGAAGCCGACACCTACCGGCAGCGAGGTACTGGACTTGATCTTGCGAATCATCTCCTCAACATCACCGGTGTCGATATTGCCTGCACCCGTGACCCCTTTCAACGACACATAATAAATGTAGCCGCGCGCCGCCGCACAGACCAGATCGATGCGCGTCGCCGAGGAGGTCGGCGACAGCAAATAAATGCAGTCGATGCTGGCGCGATCCATGGCGGCGAGCCACGCGCTGCTTTCTTCAGGCGGATAGTCGACAATGATGGCGCCATCCACGCCCGCGTCCCGCGCGTGGCCAGCGAAAATATCGATGCCGATACGTTCGATCGGATTCGCGTAGCCCATCAATACCACGGGTGTTGATTGATTGGTCGCGCGGAATTCGGCGGTGATTTTCAGCACATCGTTCAAGCCCACGCCGTGTTTCAGCGCGCGTTCTGCCGCGCGTTGAATCACCGGGCCGTCGGCCATCGGGTCAGAGAACGGCACCCCTAGTTCGATCGCATTTGCGCCCGCTGCGACCAATGCGTGCATCAATGGCACCGTCTCGACGACAGACGGATCGCCGGCCATGATGTAGGGAATAAGTGCGACGCGTTTTTCGCGTGCGAGCGTTGCAAAGGTCGCCGCGATTCTCGACATTACGCGGCCTTGTTGGTGACGGTGCCGCCCGACAATGTGAGACCCGATCGGTCGGCGACAGTTGCCATGTCCTTGTCGCCGCGTCCGGACAGGTTGACGAGTAATATTTTGTCCTTTGGCATTGACGGTGCCATCTTCATCGCGTGTGCGACAGCATGGCTGGATTCGAGCGCGGGGATGATGCCTTCGGTGCGGCACAAGCGGTGAAACGCGGCCAATGCTTCGTCGTCGTTGATCGCCACATATTCCGCGCGACCTGAATCCTTCAACCATGCATGTTCAGGACCGACGCCTGGATAATCGAGACCCGCCGAGACGGAATGCGTATCGATGATCTGCCCGTTGGCATCCTGAATGAGATAAGTGCGATTGCCGTGCAACACGCCAGGTGTGCCCGCGGAAAGCGAGGCTGCATGCCGACCAGTCTCAATGCCCTCGCCGCCCGCCTCCACACCGATCAAACGCACATCGGCATGGGGAATGTAGTCGAAGAAAATTCCCATTGCATTCGAGCCACCGCCCACGCATGCAAGCACCGCATCGGGCTGACGACCGATCATTTCCGGCATCTGCGTGAGGCACTCTTTGCCGACCACCGAATTGAAATCACGCACCATCATTGGATACGGATGCGGGCCTGCGACGGTACCGATAATGTAGAACGTACTCTCGACGTTGGTCACCCAATCCCGCATCGCTTCGTTCAACGCGTCCTTCAGCGTCTTCGATCCACTGTCGACCGGCACCACGGTGGCGCCGAGCAATTTCATGCGATAGACGTTTTGCGCCTGACGCTTGATGTCTTCGCTGCCCATGTACACCACGCACTCCAGACCGTAGCGCGCGGCCACGGTGGCGGTGGCAACACCATGCTGCCCCGCGCCGGTCTCTGCAATCACGCGGCGCTTGTTCATGCGCCGGGCGAGCAGCGCCTGACCGACCGTGTTATTCACCTTGTGCGCACCGGTGTGGTTCAAGTCCTCACGCTTCAGATAAATTTGCGCGCCGCCCAATTCGTTGGACAAGCGCTCGGCGTGGTAAATCGGGCTGGGCCGACCGACGTAGTGCTTCAACACATGCTGAAATTCGGTGACGAACGCCGGATCGGCCTTGGCCTTCGCATATTCAAGATTCAGTTGAAGCAGCGCCGCTTGCAGCGTTTCCGCCACAAACACGCCGCCGTAAGGGCCAAAGTGACCGGTTGCATCCGGCAAATCATACATTTGCATTTTTTACCGCCTCGATAAATTGGGTAATTTTGTGGTGATCCTTGATGCCTTTCTCTGACGACTCGACACCACTCGACACGTCCACTGCCCACGGTTGAATCAATTTCACCGCGTCCGCCACATTCTGAGGAGTCAATCCACCCGACAACACAATACGGCCACGCATGGGCTGCGGAATCATTTCCCAATCGAAACGAGCACCACTGCCGCCGTACAGGTTCGGCGACCATGCGTCCAGCAACAACGCCTTGGCGGACCGGAATTGCATCTCGCATTTTAACAAATCATCGGCACACATCCGGGGTTCGACACGAATGGCTTTCAAGTACGGAAGGGCAAACTGTGCACAGTAGTCCTCGCTCTCGTCGCCGTGAAATTGCAAGAGTTCGGGCCGGAGGTCGTCAATGACATTTTTGACCACATCCGGCGCTTCATTCACGAACAAGGCGACCGTGGTCACAAACGGCGGCAGTGCATCGCGGATTTCCACAGCGCGCTCGCGTGAAACGGCACGC
>JAYTUX010000496.1:0-3451 GCA_043744315.1 Betaproteobacteria bacterium
CGGTGAGCAGCAAGCGGATCGGCGAACACTCCTTCTGCATCGGCAAATGAGACGCCGTGTTTCTTGAGGTTCGATGCTGCTTTGGTCGGATCAAATTGAAACCGCATAAGACACAGTATATATTAAGTATGCATATGGCAAATGCTGACGGCTAACGCCCAAACTCAACCGACGCGGCTCTTCGCGCGGGTCCGGTTGACTGCCGGGTTGGGGCTCGGCAGTTGCACACCCTGAGTAGGGAACGGGTACCGAAGCACCCGTTCCCGACAGCACCTCGCCCCCCTTGTGGGGTCCAGGGAGTTGCTCATTTCACAGCCTGCGAAGAGGGTCAGGCTGCGGTTGTGCATCAGAAAGCTTGGCCGTTGTCCGACCGTCGCATCGTTCGAAATTTTCATTCCTCCATTCGACTGTATCAAGATTGCGACCATTATCGATATGGACTCCAAGATAATAGCGCTTACCGTTGTAAATAGTGCCGGCAGTGAATCCTGGAGAGTGAGGTTTCCGATAGATACCGACGAGTTGGGGAGCACCTCCAACGAGCTGGTCAGACACTTGAGATAAGGTATCGCAGAAGCAGTGAAAAACTGCACGACTTGTCTCGCGATTCGTTCCGCCACTGTAGCGCGAAAAGTTTTCCGAGAATTCGTTCGCACCGCTGCCCAACGCAAAAAGCACGTCGGACGATTTCGGAAGTGCGCTTTCCTCGCCGTGCCATCCGCGCTTGCTTTCCCAAGAAATAGTGTGGCAAGAGAACTTCTTGTTGTCTTTCGAATCACGGGAAGCATGAATGATGCTGAGAGAGTTTTCGGCTATACCGGAGTGGAGTTGAGGATACTGCCGAAAGAGGTCGTTCAGTTTTCCGACAATAGCTTGGAATTTCTGTTTGCATGAAAAGTCAGGCGCGAACAACAGCCCTGCATCAGCCAGTTCGACAATCTGATTCAACGCGATTGAAGGGAACAATACGTCTCCGCAGTACCCGAGTACGTCTGGCCAGCGAGAGAAGGCAAAGACCTTTCGACCGTAGTCAAAATTGGCCGCAGTGCCCCATGAAATCCGGCTATCGCTCGCAATGTATACGGAGGACGGGCCATGCGAGTCAATTCCGGCCCAAGCGACGAGAAGCGTCATAGCGGATAGAGTTCTAAGTCCTAACGTTGGAATTGACCGGCGCACAAAAACAGGGAGCGCTCGAAGCGCGGACGCACCTCTGCGTCCGCATCGAACGAATTGTTAGCCCTCATTGCGCATGCTCCTTCAGCGGGAACACTTGGTACAGACCGCCCAAGTCATTCTCCTTCGGGAACGTGCCGACGACATACACACCGGCAAACGGCATTTCACGAGGGATTCGGCCTTGCAACAACCTCTTCAGGTCACTCAGGCGCGTAACTCCCGGCGGAATTTCGATCAACAGCACCGTGTTCGCGCCATAGCGTTTGAGCGACTTCTGTTGCACGCGCGCAATGACCGCATCCGCGAGGCTCTTGTCGGGTTCTGCGCCCTCCCAATGCGTAGGGCCGCCGGATTGACCCCTTGCTGCCTTCCACAGAAACGCGGCATGGACGCTGTCGTAGTACGCACCTGTGACTTCAACCGGAAGTTCAACCCTACGATACAAATAGACGAGGTCGGGTGCCTCCCCTGCGCGACGTACAAATGTGCATGCGTGGCCAGTCGTGCAAGATAACCACTCGGCGAATTCGTCGCCGACGGCTTGCTCGAATTGTTGAAGAACGGCGTCCATCGAGGAGGGATAACGTTAAGCTAACCGGCGACTTGCGCACGGAGCACGCGGACGCTGCAAGGTGTCCGTGTTGACTGAGATGTCAAGTCTCACTATTTGTCACCAATTACCGATGAGCCCAACGCAAACTGAGGCTGCGACACCCCAGGCCCACATCTTCGCAGGCAAGCCGATAAAGGTGCCCGGCTTCGATTGCGAGGGATCCTTCAACGCACATACGGGATCAGATCTTTCATCATCAAATAAACTCCAGCACTGGCGCTTCTTCAGTTATTTTCGCCCCAAAAGCCCCGCCAATGCTAGAGTTTCATAAAATGTCGCTGCCGAATGAATGTCATGCCGCCTTCTGCTGCACAAGCCTAACGAACTTTGCATAAAGCTCTTCCTTCGTTTCGGCGTGGGCAAGGTCGAGCGGAATGCAATCGACCGGGCACACTTCCACACACTGCGGTACATCGAAATGTCCGACGCATTCGGTGCATTTGTGCGGATCGATTTCGTATATTTCCAGCCCCTGATATATCGCCTCATTCGGACATTCAGGTTCGCATACATCGCAGTTAATGCATTGATCGGTGATCTTTAGCGCCACGTGCGAGGCCTTACTTTCCGACTTTGCCTTGCAGCGCCTTGGCCGTCAGCGGATGAACAAAATCACTCACGTCGCCGCCCAGTATGGCGATTTCACGCACGATGGTGGCCGAGAGGAACATGTATTTATCGGACGGCGTGAGGAACATGGTCTCGACGCCGGGGTTGAGTTTTCGGTTCATGCCGGCCATTTGGAATTCGTATTCAAAATCCGAGACCGCACGCAGGCCGCGCAGGATGACGTTCGCTTCCTGCACTTTCAGGAAATCAGAAAGCAGGCCCGAAAAGCCCATCACCGTCACATTTGGAATCGGCGCAAGAATATCTTTGGCCAACCCGATCCGCTCGGTGAGCGAAAAGAACGGCTGCTTCGCCTGACTGTGCGCGACCGCGACCACCACGTGACCAAACAACTTTGCCGCACGGGCGACCAAGTCTTCGTGGCCTTTTGTAAGAGGGTCAAATGTTCCGGGATAAACGGCTCTGATCATGTTTTGTTCTCAGATCGGATTGGCGGAGAAATTAGCAGAGAAATAGGACGGATACGTAATAGCGCGAAGTGTACCGCACCCGCCCTGCCCTGTTTTGCAATTTCCAGCGGTAGTTCAGGCAGGGTTTCGAGCAAATCAGCAATCGGCGTGCTCCACTCGGCATAAATAAGGCCGCCGTCCTGCAGATGGGCGGGCAATTTTTTAAGGATCGATGCCATCAACCCAGAGGTAAACGGTGGATCGGCGAACACGATGTCAAATTTCTCAGCGCCGCGATCAAGAAATTTCAGCGCATCCATCGCGATCACGCGGCACATCGTGGCGGGCAGTGTTTGCTGATTGGTTTTTAATGCGGCCAGCGCCACCGCATTGACTTCCAGCATGGCAACATCGGCAGCACCGCGAGAGCCTGCCTCAAAGCCAAGCGCGCCACTACCTGCAAACAGATCCAGACAACGTTTGCCGTGCAGCGATTGGCCCAGCCAGTTAAATAACGTCTCGCGCACGCGGTTCGCGGTTGGGCGCAAGCCATCCACGTCGGGAAACACGATCACCCGGCTGCGCCATGTGCCGCCGATGATGCGGATGCGATTGCTCGCTTTGGCGGCCTTGGGTTTGC
>JAYTUX010000497.1:0-11942 GCA_043744315.1 Betaproteobacteria bacterium
CCGTTTCAGCTTGATCGCTGTCATGCGTTGCGCACGGATGGCCCGACGGTTGCGCACTATTACCCTCAGTGGTATCGCGGCGACTCGCCCGATCCCGCACCCGCCACTGTTCCTGAACAACACTGATCGACGAACCCATTCGCAGTGAGCGCTGCTGTTAAAATATCTGACTGACAAAATAGCCTGATGCATGATTTGAGACGCTGCTGGCGTCTCACCGCATTTCCTTCACCAGAATTGGATCCCGCATGAACGTTCATGAATATCAGGGCAAGGAAATCTTGCGCAAGTTCGGTGTCGCCACGCCTCGTGGCATGGCGTGTTTTTCGGTCGATGAAGCGGTCAAGGCCGCGGAATCGCTTGGTGGCCACGTGTGGGTGGTGAAAGCGCAAATTCACGCGGGGGGTCGCGGCAAAGGCGGCGGCGTCAAGGTCGCCAAGTCAATTGCCGAAGTTCGCGATCATGCGTCAAAAATTCTCGGTATGACATTGATCACGCCGCAAACCGGGCCGGAAGGCCGCGTGGTGAAGCGCCTTTTCATCGAAGAAGGTGCCGATATCAAAAAAGAACTCTACGTCGGCATGGTGGTGGATCGCGCCTCGCAGCGCGTGGTGCTGATGGCGTCATCCGAAGGCGGCATGGATATCGAGCACGTCGCCGAACATACGCCAGAGAAAATTTTCAAAGTCGCCATTGATCCGGTCGCGGGACTGTCAACGGCGGCGGCAGAAGAGGTGGCGCGCAAGATTGGCATTCCTGAACAAGCGGTTGGACAGGGCGCGGCATTCATGCAATCGCTCTACAAAGCGTTTGACGAATGCGATTGTTCGCTGGCCGAAATCAATCCGCTGATTTACACCGGCGACAATAAAGTGCTGGCGCTCGATGCCAAATTGAATTTCGACTCCAACGCCCTCTACCGCCATCCGGATATCGTCGCCATGCGCGATCTGGATGAAGAAGACCCCGCCGAGATCGAAGCCTCCAAATTTGATTTGACCTACATTTCGCTCGACGGCGATATCGGCTGCCTCGTGAATGGTGCCGGCCTCGCGATGGCGACCATGGACGTGATCAAGCTCTATGGCGGCTCGCCCGCCAACTTCCTCGATGTCGGCGGCGGCGCGACAACCGAGAAAGTCACGGAAGCGTTCAAGATCATGTTGAAGAACCCTAATCTGAAAGCGATCCTCGTCAATATCTTCGGCGGCATCATGAAATGCGACGTGATTGCCAATGGTGTGGTCGCCGCCGCGCGCGAAGTCAATTTGGCGGTGCCGCTAGTGGTGCGCATGAAAGGCACCAACGAGGACCTGGGCAAACAGATTCTGAAAGATTCCGGATTGCCCATCATCGCCGCGAATAATATGGCAGAGGCGGCAGAGCGGGTGGTGGCAGCAGCAGCGAATTTCAAGGCGGGGAAATAATCATGTCGATCCTCATCAACAAAAACACCCGCGTTCTCACCCAGGGCATCACCGGCAAGACTGGCATGTTCCACACCAAGATGGGCAAGGAATACGCGAATGGTGCCAATTGCTATGTCGCCGGTGTCACGCCGAAAAAAGGCGGGCAGAGTTATGAAGGTATTCCGATTTTCGATACGGTGAAGGAAGCGAAAGCGCAGACCGGTGCGAATGTGTCTGTCATTTATGTGCCGCCGCCGTTCGCCGCCGCGGCGATCGATGAAGCGGTGGAAGCCGATCTTGATCTCGTGATTTGCATCACCGAGGGCATCCCGGTGCGCGACATGATTCGTACGCGCAAGAAAATGGAAGGTCGGCGCACACTTCTGATCGGGCCGAATTGTCCTGGGGTAATTACGCCGGACGAAATCAAGATCGGCATCATGCCGGGCCATATCCACAAAAAGGGCCGCATCGGCGTGGTGTCGCGTTCGGGCACGTTGACGTATGAGGCGGTTGGCCAGTTGATGGATCTAGGGCTCGGTCAATCGACATGCGTCGGTATCGGCGGCGACCCGGTGAATGGATTGAAGCACATCGACATCATGAAACTTTTCAACGATGATCCGGATACTGATGCCGTCATCATGGTGGGTGAGATCGGCGGTGATGCCGAAGAAACCTGTGCGCGATGGATCAAAGCCAACATGAAAAAACCAGTGGTGGGATTCATCGCCGGTGTCACCGCGCCGCCGGGAAAGCGCATGGGCCACGCGGGCGCGATCATCTCCGGCGGCAAGGGTACGGCGCAGGAAAAATTGGCGGTGATGGAAGAGTGCGGCATCAAGGTCACCAAGAATCCGGCAAAGATGGGCGAGCTATTGAAGTCCGTGCTGTAATTACTGAAACGTGCGGCAGGAAAAAAGAGCCGCCGTTCGCGGCTCTTTTTTGTTGGCGCGGGTTTCGCGCTAAGGTTGCCATTCAGATGGCCGAACAAGTTCGTCAGACGTGCGGATTGAGCACGACGATAGTGAAAAACACTAGCGCTGGCGGGCCTTACGGGCCGAAAGAGGCTGGAAAGGCTTGCCAGTAAAGGAGTTTACTGGTCCACACTATTGACATTCGCAATCATGACCTTGACCTTGCAATCCCTTAACGCAGCCGCAGTAACTGAATTCTCTGAATGCCTTCGGGGCGTCTATGAGCATTCGCCATGGGTCGCCGAGCGCGCAGCGGCGCGGCGTCCCTTTGCGAGTCTGGTACAACTCAAACGTGCGTTGGTCGATGTCGTGCGTAACGTGAGTCACGAGGCGCAACTCGCTCTGATCCGCGCGCATCCGGAACTTGCGGGCAATGCAATGGTGACGAATGCCCTGACGAGCGAATCCGCGAGCGAGCAACACCTGGCAAGTCTCAGCGCTTGCTCAGCTGTCGACTTCGCCACATTGCAAAACCTGAATGCTGATTACAACGAGAAATTCGGCTTTCCGTTTATCTTCGCCGTGCGTGGGCCGCGCGGCAACGGCCTATCTCGCGCGGAAATTATTGAAACATTTGCGCGCCGCTTCGAAAACCACCCCGACTTCGAGTTCGCCGAGAATTTGCGCAACATTCATCGAATCGCAGAACTGCGGCTGGATGACAAATTTGAAACCACCGCGCGCCTCGGCGATCAAATTCTCGATTGGGCCGACGCCCTCGCCGTTCATAGTGATCCCGGCTTCAAGGAGCGCGGTCAACTGACAGTGACCTACCTCACGGACGCGCATCGCGCGGTCGCGACGCAACTCACGCAGTGGATGCGTGATTGTGGCTTTGATCACGTCGAGACCGACGTGGTCGGTAACGTCATCGGTATCTATTTCGGTCGCGATGAAAAAGCTAAACGCCTCATCACCGGCAGTCATTTCGATACCGTGCGCAATGGCGGGAAGTTCGACGGGCGGCTCGGCATTTTGGTGCCGATGTTGTGCGTGCGCGAACTTGCGCGAGCAAATCGGAGACTGCCGTTCGGATTTGAGGTCGTTGCGTTCGCAGAAGAAGAAGGCCAACGTTACAAGACCGGATTTCTTGCATCGAGCGCACTGGTGGGCGGCTTCAACGCACAGTGGCTCGACCAAAAAGATACCGACGGCGCGACGATGCGCGAGGCGATGTTGCAGGCGGGATTGCGGCCCGACGACATCGCATCGCTGCATCGCGATCCCGCGAACTACCTTGGTTTTGTCGAAGTACATATCGAGCAAGGCCCGGTGCTAAACGAGCTCGACCTGCCGCTTGGTGTGGTCACCTCGATCAACGGCAGCATGCGCTACGCCGGAGAAATCATCGGCATGGCCAGCCACGCGGGCACCACGCCGATGGATCGCCGCCGCGATGCTGCCGCCGCCGCTGCCGAAATTGTACTTTTCATGGAAGCACGCGCGCGCCGCGAGCCTAATCTGGTCGCAACCGTCGGCATGCTCGAAGTGCCGAGTGGTTCGGTGAATGTTATTCCGGGGCGTTGCAAATTCAGCCTCGACATCCGCGCGACCACCAACGCAGTGCGTGACGCCTGCGCGGATGATGTGCGTGAGGAGTTGGCGAATATCTGCGCGCGTCGTGGCCTCAGTTTCACACTGGAGGAAACTGCGCGCAATGCCGCCGCACCAAGCGACCCAATCTGGCAGACGCGCTGGGAGCGCGCGGTGGAATCACTCGGCTTGCCGGTACATCGTATGCCCAGTGGCGCCGGGCACGATGCAATGAAAATGCACGAAATCATGCCGCAGGCGATGCTATTCATGCGCGGCTTGAACGCCGGCATCAGCCACAATCCGCTGGAAGCCATCACCAATGACGACGCCGAATTGTGCGTGAATGCGTTTCAGAATCTGCTCGAACAACTCGCAATGGAAAAATCATGACCACGCCCTATCAGCAACTCGATGCGTGGATCGACGCGCACTTCGGCGAGGAGGTCACATTCCTGCAAGCATTGGTGCAAGTCCCGACCGATACCCCTCCCGGCAACAACGCGCCGCACGCCGAGCGCACCGCCGAGCTGCTCGCGGCATTCAACTTTTCCGCCGAGAAGCATGCGGTACCGGCAGCGGAAGCGAAAAGTTATGGCCTGCAATCGATCACCAATCTGATCGTGCGTCGAAGGTATGGCGATGGCATTACCGTTGCGCTGAATGCGCATGGCGATGTGGTGCCGCCGGGCGAGGGCTGGACGCAAAATCCCTATGGCGGCGATATCGTGGATGCCAAGTTGTACGGTCGCGCATCGGCCGTCAGTAAAAGCGATTTCGCCACCTATACCTTTGCGGTGCGCGCGCTGGAGTCACTGCACGCCAAACTTCACGGCGCCGTTGAACTACATTTCACCTATGACGAAGAATTCGGCGGTGAATTGGGGCCGGGATGGTTGCTGAAACATAAACTGACGAAACCGGATTACGTGCTCGCCGCCGGCTTCAGTTATCAGGTGGTCACCGCGCACAACGGCTGCCTGCAAATGGAAGTGACGGTACACGGCAAGATGGCGCACGCGGCCATTCCCGATACAGGCATCGATGCGTTGCAGGGCGCGACCATGATTCTCACCGCGCTTTATGAACAGAATCACCTCTATCAATCAATCACCTCGAAGGTCGCGGGCATCAAGCATCCTTACCTGAATGTCGGCCGCATCGAAGGCGGCACCAATACCAACGTGGTGCCGGGCAAGGTGGTATTCAAGCTTGATCGGCGCATGATCCCGGAAGAAAATCCGTTGGACGTCGAAGCGGATATTCGCCGCGTGATCACCGAGGCTGCCGCGCGCTATCCGGGTATTACCGTCGAGATCAGACGGCTGCTGATGGCGCACGCCTTGCAGCCATTGCCCGGCAACGCACCGCTGGTGAATGCACTGCAAAAGCATGGCGAAATTATTTTCGGCGAGCCGATTCCCGTCTCGGGAACACCGCTCTATACCGATGTGCGTTTGTACGGCGCGGCGGGTGTACCTTCTGCTATCTATGGCGCCGGGCCGCGCAGCGTATTGGAGAGCAACGCGAAACGCGCCGATGAGCATGTCGCGCTGGAAGATTTGCGGCGCGCAACAAAGGTTGTGGCGCGGACCTTGTTTGATATGCTTTCGTGATTCATTTCGGGCAATGATGATCGCCGGGCGAAAAATGACCTGTTCTCAACCACGTTGGATAGCCGTAATACTGCTCGCCGTGTGTACGACGCTTGCAAGCGCGCAAGATTTCGAGCCCGCGAAACCCATCAAACTCACCCGGTTAGCCTTGGTCATCGGCAACGGTGCCTACCCCGGCAATGCGCTCGCGAATCCGACCAACGATGCCGCCGATATGGCCGCCCTCCTGAAGCAATCCGGTTTTGAAGTCATCCAGCGAGAGAACGCGTCACTAAAGGAAATGCACCGCGCGCTACGCGAATTCGGCGACCGGCTCGGGCGCGAAACTTTAGGTTTGTTTTTTTTCGCGGGCCACGGCGTGCAGGTGCGGGGCCGCAATTACTTGTTGCCGGTGGATGCCGATATCGGTCGCGAAGACGAGGTCTCATACAACGCGCTCGATTTGCAGGCGGTGCTGGAAAAAATGGACAGCGCGCGCAACCACACCAACTTGATCATCCTCGATGCCTGTCGCAACAACCCGTTCGCGTCGAAATTCAAACTCGCCAACAGCGGCCTCGCGCAAATCGATGCGCCGCCGGGCACTGTGGTCGCATTCGCCACCGCGCCGGGTTCGGTCGCGGCGGATGGCGTTGGGGCTGGCGCACGAAACGGGTTATATACCAAACATCTGCTTGCGAATCTCGGCAAGCCGGGTGCGCGCATCGAGGACGCCTTCAAGCAAGTACGCGTCGCGGTGCGCGCCGAATCGAACGGTGCGCAAACGCCGTGGGAAAGTACCTCGTTGGAGAGTGAATTGATTTTGAAGCGCGCGCCGCCGAAGCCCGCGCCGACACCCGCCCCCAAGCCAGCTGCTACCCGTGCAATATCGACCAATCCCGGTGCCGCGCCGCGTTTTGAAGTGGGCGACTGGTGGGAGTGGCGATTCACCAATGAACTCACCGGCGACGTGCGCACGGCGAAACGAATAATTACGGCGATCAGCGGCGACACGGTGACCTTCGACAATGGCACTGTTCGCGATCTTTCCGGAAACGTCCTGCGCGAACGCGTTGGCGGCAAAGTACATACCTACACGCCATCGACCTTGTTTTTCGTTTTCCCATTGACACCGGGATTGAGCTGGAGCGGCGTATCGGTCGAGCAGGTCGCAGACGAGTACGCGTCCGATCTCAACACCAAAATCTCGGCCGTGGCGGAGGAAGAAATTGATACGCCAATGGGAAGATTCAAGACCGTGAAAGTCGAGCGCGTGGCGAATTGGAAAAACCGCAAGTCCGGCAAAACCGGCACCTCCCGCTGGACATATTGGTACACGGCGCAGGCGAAGTCTCCGGTCCGCTACGAGCGCAGCAACACCACCAGCGAAGGCCGGGTTTTTATCAAAGAGACGCAGGAATTGATTGCTTTTGCCATGAAGTGATCGTGATCGCAGCGGCGTCGGGTTTGTGAATTCACTACGAATAGGGCCGTCAAACAAATCCCGTTCGCCCTGAGCTTGTCGAAGGGCCGTTTGCATCCGACCCTTCGACAAGCTTAGTGCGAACGGTGGTCAATATGAGCACATTGAATTGGCGGTTTGTTTTGTGTTCACCTATGGCATAGTCTCCACTGATCCATTTCCCGCCCCCGATCGGAGCCTAATTTGTCCTCCCCTTATCCCTACCTGCTTGCCCCCCTCGACCTCGGTTTCACCACCCTCAAAAACCGTGTGCTGATGGGCTCCATGCACACCGGCCTCGAAGACAGTGCCAAAGATTTCCCCCGCCTCGCCGCCTACTTCGCCGAGCGCGCACGAGGCGGCGTGGGCCTGATCGTCACCGGCGGCTACGCACCGAACATCGAAGGCTGGTTGTCGCCGTTCGGCTCGCGCTTGGCCTCTTCCGGTGCCGCAAAAAAACACCTGATCGTCACCAACGCTGTTCACGCCGAAGGTGGCAAAATCGCGCTGCAAATTTTGCACGGCGGTCGTTACAGCTACACGCCCTTCTCCGTCGCCCCCTCGAAAATCCGCTCGCCGATCACACCGTTCACACCGCGCGAACTCTCCGCACGCGGCATTGAGCGCCAGATTAAATGCTTCGTGCGCGCCGGCAAACTCGCGCGTGAGGCCGGTTACGACGGTGTGGAAGTGATGGGCTCGGAAGGCTATTTCATCAACGAATTTCTGGTCACGCACACCAATCAGCGAACCGATGAATGGGGCGGCAGCTATGCGAATCGCATGCGCCTGCCGGTGGAAATCGTCACCCGCATGCGCGAGGCGGTCGGCAAGGATTTCATCATCATCTATCGCCTGTCGATGCTCGATCTCATTCCCGACGGCCAGAGTTGGGAAGAGGTGGTGATGCTGGCGAAAGCGATTGAGAAAGCCGGTGCAACGATCATCAACACTGGCATCGGCTGGCACGAAGCGCGGGTGCCGACCATTGCAACCTCGGTGCCGCGCGGCGCGTTTGCGTGGGTGACGAAAAAAATGAAGGGTGAAGTGGGTATCCCGCTCATCACCACCAACCGCATCAACGCGCCCGATGTCGCCGACAAAATTATTGCCAATGGCTTTGCCGACATGGTGTCGATGGCGCGACCATTGCTGGCCGATGCCGATTTCGTGAACAAAGCGGCGGCGGGCAAGGCCGATGAAATCAACACCTGCATCGCCTGCAATCAAGCCTGCCTCGATCATGTGTTTCAGCGCAAAGTGGCGTCGTGCCTGGTCAATCCGCGCGCGTGCCATGAAACCGAATTGGTGTTCCGCCCGACGCCAAAGAAGAAAAAGATTGCCGTCGTCGGCGCCGGACCGGCCGGGCTTGCGTGCTCAACCGCGCTTGCGGAATGCGGGCACGACGTGGAATTGTTCGATGCGGCCAGCGAAATTGGCGGGCAATTCAACATGGCGAAAGTGATTCCGGGCAAGGAAGAATTTCACGAGACATTGCGCTACTTCAGAAGGAAAATCGAAACGACCGGTGTGAAACTTAACCTGAACACGCGCGTGTCGGTTGATGATTTGAAAGGCTACGACGACGTGATCCTCGCCACCGGCGTCACGCCGCGCAACCCGAAAATTCCCGGGCAGGACATGCCGCATGTGCTTTCCTACATCGACGTATTGCTGCACAAGAAGCCGGTTGGGAAAAAAGTAGCGGTGGTCGGCGCGGGCGGCATCGGTTTCGACGTCGCCGAATTTCTGGTGCATGAAGGCCATTCACCGACACTCGATCTAGCCGAGTGGCTGAAGGAATGGGGCGTCGCCGATCCATCGACCGCACGTGGCGGTGTCGTCAAACCGCAAGTCAGCGCTGCCACGCGCGAAGTGGTGCTGCTCCAACGCAAAGCCTCGCAACCCGGCAAAGGCCTCGGCAAAACCACCGGCTGGATTCATCGCGCGGCGTTGAAAAAGAAAAAAGTCGAGATGATTGCGGGGGCGAATTACGAAGGCATCGATGCCAAGGGATTGCACATCACTTTCGGTGAAAAGCGCACGAATCACACGTTGATCGAGTGCGACAACATCGTGCTCTGCACTGGGCAAGAACCGCTGCGTGAGTTGCAGGCACCACTGGAAGCGGCGGGGGTGAAGGTGCATTTGGTGGGTGGTGCGCTTGAGGCAGGCGAACTCGATGCCAAGCGCGCGATCGATCAGGCGAGCCGGTTGGCGGCGATGATCTAGTGTGGCACGGCGTCTTGGCGTGTCATGTCAAAAATCGACGCATTTCACCGAATTGAGCGCCACTTCCATTGCATTAACAAAACCGGTCATCCTATGTTGAGTAGAATCGTAAATAGAGGAATTGCTTTCCTCAACCTAGTGTCGCCACACTAGTGTCGTGCTTCACTAGCCAACCGTTCAAGTGACAGTGAGTGACGTTGAACAAATTGCCAACCGCCAAATGCGTCAGCAGAGTTGTGCGAATCGTTGAAGGACGTGCGAGCGCATTTGCGCTGTTGCTTTGCGTCTTGCACTTGGCGATTCCAGTATTTGCGTCAATTCCCGTCATCGTCTGCGGCAATTGGACAACTGCCGGTTGCCCAATTGCCTGAACGTGTTTCTTTGCCTGAAAAAGGGCAACAGGTGGTTGCCCAAATCCCATGGGCGCATAACGATTTGCTCATGCATCGGGTGCAAGCGCGCGATACGCCGCTTTGGCGTGCGGAGGCAACGTCGGCTCAAGTCTGGCACCGCAGTGCGCCACCAATGCAGATCGAAACCGTCGCCTGCGCCCGTCAGGGCAAGGCGACAGGCAATTTCCCCCTGAGGCGTCCGCCACCACAGTCCGATCTGGCACAACAGGCGCTGAAAGACCCGCACCGGTTCGATTTTCTGACGATCGAGGAGCCCTTTCTCGAGCGCGCACTGGAAACCGGCTTGATCGCGCATCTGGAAAAATTCCTGCTGGAGCTGGGGCAGGGCTTTGCTTTCGTGGGGTGGCAATATCACATCGATGTCGGCGATCAGGACGTTTACATCGACTTGTTGTTCGTTCACCTGCGCCTGCGCTGCCACATCGTCATCGAACTCAAGCGCGGCCCCTTCAAGCCGGAATATGCGGGCAAGATCAACTTCTTTTGCAGCGTAGTGGATGATGCCCTGAAGCATGCCGCCGACACGGCCACTATCGGCTTGATACTCTGTCAAAAGCAAAATGAGGTTATTGCCGAATATGCCCTGCGCGGCATGGATAAGCCGATTGGCGTTTCGACTTTCGACCTCACGCGCGCGCTGCCGGCGGAACTGGAATCCAGTCTGCCCAGCATCGAGCAAATCGAGCGGGAGTTGATGTGCGACGATGGCGGCGGTTTGTTAGCAAACAACTATTCCCCATGCTGAATGCCCGTCGCCGCTTACTGCTGGCCGGCCTTGGTGCCGCAATCAGTCCCGCCATCCGCGCGGAATCAACAGGTCTACCAGATCTCGGCACAATGCTAGCGGGATCAAATGGTCCAAGTGACGTGATCGAACTTTGGCCGCAGGGAGTACCGGGGAAGCCAAAGACAATGCCGCATGAGATCGTCGTCGAGCGCAGCACCGATCGGCAAATTAATGACCGTCACATCGCCGGGATTTCACGGCCCCGCGTCCTGCTGTTTCGGCCTTCCGCGCCGAATGGGGCATCCATATTGATCGCCCCGGGCGGGGGCTATCGCTGGGTCGTCATCGACCGCGAGGGCATTGAGATGGCGCGCTGGTTTGCCGAACGCGGCGTCACCGCGTTCGTGCTGTTTTACCGCCTGCCCGGCGACGGCTGGGCGGCAGGGCCGAATGTCGCGCTTGCCGACGCGCAACGCGCCATGCGCCTTATCCGGCATCGCGCGGCGCAATGGGGACTCGATGCCAAGCGCGTCGCTGCGATGGGGTTCTCGGCGGGCGGTCATCTTTGCGCAGATCTGATCGCGCGCCATGCGACACGCGTCGAGACCAGCGTTGACGGTATCGACGAGTTATCGGCGAAACCCTTCCTCGGCGCACCGATCTACCCGGTCATCACGATGAGCGCCCCCTATGCGCACGCGGGTAGCCGCGAACAATTGGTTGGTAAACTCGCGACGAACGAACTCGAATCCGCCCATTCACCGCATCGACACATTTCGCGTGAGGTGTGCCCGGTTTTCCTGCTGCATGCTGAAGACGACGCTTCCGTTCCCGTCGAGAACACCTTGCTCTTGCGTGCAGCGCTGCGCGAAAAAGGGGTATCCGTGGAAACGCATTTGTTCAAAGAAGGCGGTCACGGTTTCGGTTTGCGCAAGGCAGCCGGCAAGCCCGTCGAGGCGTGGCCCGACCTGCTGTTGGCGTGGGCGCGATCGCACGGATGGTTCTGATGTGTCGTCGAGCCTCTTCGATCGACGTCTTTGGGCGATCAAGAATCAAACCCTAGTACCGGCGGGCCTTTCAGGCTAAAAATGGCTCAAACGCCGCTCCAGTGCTAGAGCTTGACTCGCTGAAATTGCACACCTTGACACCCGTCATATGGCCTAGCTCAAGGTCTCGCTACGCTCTCTGGCATAAAATGTGCATCAATACAAATACTCTCGCCGGGCGTGTGACCGCGCGGCGAAAGGTGCGGCGAAGGCGTAGCTAGACGACATCGCGCGATACCGGCGGGCCAGCCCAGGCCCGCGCTTTTGGAGATTCCCTCGATGAATGACCGCGTCACTGTCGCAATACCGCTCGCCGAAGTGCGCAGCAAAATGAAAGCACGCAACACGCCCAAGGGCCGTCAGGTCGATCCGCAGGCGCGCGCGGAGGTTGCGGCATTGCTTACAGGCCGCGAGGTACGGCGCGATCTGCTGATCGAGTTCCTGCATCTAATCCAAGACAAGTACGGCGCGCTGTCCGCTGCGCATATGACCGCGTTGGCCGAGGCGATGAAGCTCGCGCAGACGGAAGTCTATGAAGTCGCGACGTT
>JAYTUX010000498.1:0-3443 GCA_043744315.1 Betaproteobacteria bacterium
CAAGGTTTCGAGCAAGCGGTCGTTGTCGCGCTGATGCAGGCCAATCGACGGTTCATCCAGCACATACATCACGCCGGTGAGGCCCGAGCCGATTTGCGAGGCGAGCCGAATGCGTTGCGCTTCGCCACCCGAAAGTGTGTCGGCCGAGCGCACCAGCGACAAGTAATCGAGGCCGACATTGTTCAAGAATGTCAGGCGCGCGGAAATCTCTTTCAGAATGCGTTCGGCAATCGCCATTTTTTGCGGCGCCAATTTCACTTCGTCAAACCAGCGGCGCGAATCCTTCAGCGCCATTGCAGAAATTTCATGCAGGTTTTTATCGGCGACGCGGACGTGCCGCGCTTCGATCCTGAGACGCGTGCCTTCGCATTCCGGGCAGCCCTTGGTGGAAATGTATTTGGCCAATTCCTCGCGCACCGCGAGTGAATCGGTTTCGCGATAGCGGCGTTCAAGATTCGGAACGATCCCTTCGAACACTTCTTCGCGCAAAATCGGTTTGCCGCGCTCGCCAGGATATTTGAAGGTGATTTTTTCCTTGCCGGACCCTTGCAAGATCAGTTGCTGCACCTCGGGCGAAAGTTGGTCATAGGGTTTTTCGAGATCGAACTGGTAGTGCTGCGCCAAGCCCAGCAGCATCTGGAAATAAAATTGATTGCGCCGATCCCAGCCCTTGATCGCGCCACCGGCGAGCGAGAGGCCCGGATACGCAGCGATGCGCTTGGGATCGAAGAAGGTTATTTGGCCGAGGCCATCGCACTTCTGGCAGGCACCCATCGGGTTGTTGAACGAAAACAACCGCGGCTCCATTTCGGAGATCGAATAATCGCAGGACGGGCAGGAAAATTTCGCGGAAAAGGGAATCTCTTTCGCCGTGTCCATGTTGACCGCGATCGCCTTGCTCTCGCCGACGCGCAGGCAGGTTTCAAACGATTCTGCCAGACGCTGCCTCAATGCTTGGGCCGAACCCGGCAAACCATCAGAGGTAATTTTCAGCCGATCCACCACCACTTCGATGGTGTGCTTTTTCATTTTGTCGAGTTTCGGAAACGCATCGATCTCGATCACTTTGCCATCGACGCGCAGGCGCACAAACCCCTGCGAGCGGAATTCTTCGACCATGTCCAGATGTTCGCCCTTGCGGTTCACCACCACCGGGGCCAGCAGCGTGAGCTTGGTGCCTTCCGGCATCGCGGCAACGGTATCGACCATCTGCGACACCGTCTGCGCTTCGAGCGCCAAATTGTGCGTCGGGCAATACGGTGTGCCGGCACGTGCGAACAACAGGCGCAGGTAATCGTGAATTTCGGTGACGGTGCCGACCGTGGAACGTGGATTGTGCGACGTCGCTTTTTGCTCGATTGAAATCGCTGGCGACAGGCCCTCGATCAAATCTACATCCGGTTTTTCCATCAATTGCAGGAATTGCCGGGCATAGGCGGAGAGTGACTCGACATAGCGCCGCTGGCCTTCCGCATAAAGCGTATCAAAGGCAAGCGAGGATTTCCCCGAGCCGGACAATCCGGTGATGACGACCAACGAATGCCTCGGCAAATCGAGGTTGATATTTTTCAGATTGTGGGTGCGGGCACCGCGGATTTTGATGAATTCCATGAATCTCTTTTGAAGAAAACCGGCTAAGGCATTGATGCGTAACGATTGCGCTGGCGACGAAAAACTGTCGCCGTGTTATAGGTGGCGCATTCCTTGCGCAAAGCAAAACGCAACCGATCATTTTACCGCTTTCATGCTTCCCCCTGCATCCCTTTTTTGCGTCACAATGCGCACGCAGCATTAGTAGGAATGCGCGCTGCAATCACTCGGAGAGCGTCAACGCCACTCCACCAATAATAATCGTCACAAGGAAGGAAAGTCTCATGGCATCTGTCAACAAAGTTATTCTGGTCGGCAATCTCGGACGTGATCCGGAGACCCGCTACACGCCCGACGGCAGTGCCATCACCAATGCTTCGATCGCCACGACAGAAACGTGGAAAGACAAAAGTGGCGAAAAACAGGAAAAAACGGAATGGCACCGGCTGGTATTTTTCAACCGCGGCAACTACAAGCTTGCCGAAATCGCCGGCGAGTACCTGAAAAAAGGTAGTCAGATTTACGTGGAAGGCAAACTGCAAACGCGCAAATGGCAGGATAAGGACGGCATAGAAAAGTACACGACCGAAGTCCAGGTCGACACCATGCAAATGCTGGGATCGCGGCAGGGCATGGGCGGCGAGGGTGGAGGAGGTGGAGGTGGAGACTATGCGCGTTCGTCCGGTGGCGGCGCGCCGAGTGGCCCGTCGTCAGGTTCGGGCGCGAAACCGAGTGGCGGCGCGAAGGGCGGCGCGGCGAAGTTCGACGATATGGATGACGATATTCCGTTTTGAGATTATGGTTCTGTTGCAGAAAAAAGCCCGCAGTTGCGGGCTTTTTTTCGCTCAATTGTGGCGGTCGATCAGTCCACTCGGACTTTAAACGGAGCGTCCACTAAATGGCGTGTCATCTTGAGTGCAGCGAAGGATCTCGGAGCAAAGTCGAGATCCTTCGCTGCACTCAGGATGACAACAATTCAATGATTTCGGAATTTAGATTAGCCAAGCACCGGCGCGCCTTTCCAGACGATTTGCCACGGAAACCCTCATCGAATGGCGTTCTATGTAAATTTATGCTGGGGAAGTGGCACTCTGCATTTGCCGCGCCGCAAGCTTCGCCAAAATCTTCCCGTGCACCCCGCCAAATCCGCCATTGCTCATCACCAGAATGTGATCGCCGGGTTTTGACATGGCCACGATCGCGTTCACCAGTGCATCGAGGTCTTCAAAAAATGCCCGTCTTGGTGCCGATGGGTTCAAACGCCTTTGCCACATCCCAACCCAAATTATTGGCATAGACAAACACCACGTCCGCATTGCTGAGAGCTGCGGGAAGTGCGGCACTCATGGCGCCCAGCTTCATCGTGTTGGTGCGCGGCTCCAGCACGGCGATGATGCGCGCGTGTTCGCCGATGCGTTTTCGCAAACCCGTAACCGTCGTTTGAATCGCGGTGGGGTGATGCGCAAAATCGTCGTACACCGTTACGCCGCCGATCTCGCCCTTATTTTCCATCCGCCGTGCGACACCGGTAAACGTATTCAGCGCTTCGGTGGCGAGCTTGGTGGGCACGCCTGCATGACGCGCCGCCGCAACCGCCGCCAATGCGTTGAGTGTGCTGTGCGTACCCATCTGATCCCAATCGACCATGCCGCGATCATCACCGTTGCACAAAATGTGAAACTGCGCGTCGCGCTCGCCGCGTCGGAAATCCCACATCTCGCCGGGGCCGAACGATTCAATGGGTGTCCAACAGCCCTTAGCCAAGGTTTTTTTCAGGTGTCCATCCCGACCATTGCAAACGATGAGGCCGTTGGCAGGAATGGTGCGCACCAAATGATGAAACTGCGTCTCGA
>JAYTUX010000499.1:0-3422 GCA_043744315.1 Betaproteobacteria bacterium
AAACGACAATTGGATATCCGCCACGCGCATGATGAATGCATCGAGCGAGCCACCGATGTATCCCGAAATCAGGCCCAGCGATACGCCGATCAGCATCGACAGCATCACTGCGCATAACCCGACCAGCAACGACACGCGCGAGCCGTACATGATCGTGGACAATACATCGCGGCCCTGATCGTCGGTGCCGAGCAGGAACGCGGGCTTTCCGGCGGTTGTCCATGATGGCGGCGTATCGCTGGGCCTGATTTCGGGATACATCGGTGGCTCGCTCGATGCATTCATCATGCGCGTGGCGGATATCCAATTGTCGTTTCCCGCAATCCTGATTGCGCTGCTCATTGATGGCGTGGCGCGCGTGGCGCTACCGAAAGGCATGCACGATCAATTGGCGGTGTACGTCTTGATCTTTGCCATCGCCGCCTCCGGCTGGGTGCAATATGCGCGCACGGTGCGCGGCTCCACCCTGGTTGAACGCAACAAGGAATACGTACAAGCCGCGCGCGTCATCGGCCGCAAGCCGCTTGCCATCATGTTCACGCATGTGTTGCCCAACGTCACCGGGCCGGTGCTGGTGCTGGGCACGCTGCACATCGGCACGGCGATCATCACCGAGGCCACACTGTCGTTCCTCGGCGTCGGCGTGCCGCCGACCCAACCTTCACTCGGCACCTTGATTCGCATCGGCAACGATTTTCTGTTCTCCGGTGAATGGTGGATCACGGTGTTTCCTGGCGGTGCGCTGGTGATACTGGTGCTCTCGATCAACGTCATCGGCGATTGGCTGCGCGATGCGCTCAATCCAAAATTGAGGTGAGCGCCGTGGCGATCAATCCATCCCCGCTCCTGCAAGTCAAAAACCTCCGCATCGAATTCCCGACGCGGCGCGGCACGCTGGTGGCCGTGGACGACATCAGCTTCGATATCGCGCCCGGCGAAGTACTGGGTGTGGTCGGTGAATCGGGTGCCGGCAAGTCGCTTACCGGTGCGGCGGTGATCGGATTGCTGGAGCCACCAGGCCGCATTGCGTCCGGCGAAATTTTGCTGAACGGTCGACGCATCGATAACCTGCCGTTCGAAGAAATGCGCAAGATTCGTGGTCGCGAAATCGGCGCGATTTTTCAGGATCCGCTGACGTCGCTGAATCCGCTTTATACCATCGGCCGGCAAATCACCGAGACCATTCTCACGCATCTCGATGTGTCGGAAAAAGAAGCGCGCGATCGCGCCATCGCGCTGCTGCAAGAGGTGGGTATTCCCGCCGCTGAAAAACGCATCGACGCGTACCCGCATCAATTTTCCGGCGGCATGCGTCAGCGCGTGGTCATTTCGCTGGCGCTTGCGGCGCAACCGAAGCTCATTATTGCGGACGAGCCCACCACCGCGCTCGATGTCTCGATCCAGGCGCAGATCATCACGCTGCTCAAAAAACTGGGCCGCGAACACGGCACTGCGGTGATGCTGGTGACGCACGACATGGGCGTGATCGCCGAAACCGCGGATCGCGTGGCGGTCATGTACGCCGGGCGTATCGCCGAAATCGGCCCGGTTGCCGAAGTGATTCATCATCCGCAACACCCGTACACGATCGGCCTCATGGGCGCCATTCCAAACGTGGGCGACAATAACGAACGCCTTGCGCAAATCGATGGCTCGATGCCGCGCCTGACGGCGATTCCGTCGGGCTGCGCATTCAATCCGCGCTGCAACCGCAAGAAAGATATTGCCGGCAATCGCTGCGAAACCGAGCGCCCGGGATTGTTGCCCGCCGGCAAAACGCACGCCGCCTGTTGGCTGCACGCGACCGATGCCTTGAAGGCAAGTGCCGCCATGAAGGAGCGCGCATGAGCGCAATGCCGGAAAAAATTCTGCTTGATGTCCGCGACATCGCGATGTCCTTTGACGTCTCGAAGCCATGGTTGAATCGCGTCATCGAAGGTCAGCCCAAGCAAATCCTCAACGCGGTCGATGGCGTGTCGTTCACTATCGATCGCGGTGAAACGCTGGCGCTGGTGGGCGAATCCGGCTGCGGAAAATCGACCGTCGCGCGCGTGATCTGTGGCCTGTATGAGCCTTCGCGCGGCTCGATCGTGTTTGAGGGCGCCGATATGGCGATCCCTGAGAACCGCGAAAAATACCGTAAGCGTTTTCAGATGATCTTTCAGGATCCGTACGCGAGCCTGAATCCGCGCTGGCGTGTCGGCGAGATCATTGCCGAGCCGATTCTGTCGCACAATCTGATCAGCGATCCCGCGCAACTGAAAAAACGTGTCGATGAATTGCTGACACAAGTCGGCCTCTCGCCGCTCGACGCAGAAAAATTTCCGCACGAATTTTCCGGCGGACAGCGTCAGCGTATTTCGATTGCGCGCGCGCTCTCTTCAAATCCGGAATTTCTGGTCTGTGACGAACCGACCTCCGCGCTCGATGTTTCCGTGCAGGCGCAGATTCTGAATCTGATGAAAGATCTGCAACGCGAATTCGGCCTCACCTATCTTTTCATTTCGCACAACCTTGCCGTGGTGTCGCATATCTCGGACCGCGTCGGCGTGATGTATCTCGGTCGCGTGGTTGAAATCGCCGACACGAAAAAAATCTTCCAGCGACCGCTGCACCCCTACACGCAGATGCTGCAATCGGCCATCCCCGATTTGAAGATGACCGGCAAGCAACGCACGCCGGTCGCGGGCGAAGTACCCAATCCGCTTAATCCGCCGCCGGGTTGCACCTTCCATCCGCGCTGCCCGCATGCGTACGAGCGCTGCAAGACCGAGCGCCCGGAATTGCTCGCGGCACCGGATGGCGGGCATGTCGCGTGTCACGCGGTACAGGACAAGCGCATTCCGATTCGCCTCGCGGCGTAGTCGATCTTCCGGCGTCGATTGGCGGACGCTGGTGCGCGACTATGTCCGATCCAGCGGACTCGTCACACCTCGTCCGCCACGATTCAGCACATGCGTGTAGATCATCGTGGTCATCAGGCGGCGCGAGCGGGCGTCCGCGCGCGCCACCTCGCGCAGATGGACATCGTACTCGGCGACACGGGTATCGAGGGTGGCCAGATGAGCGAGCAGATCGCCGAGGGCGTGTTTGGCCCCGCCCGGCAGATCCGCCAACGCGGCATGCGCGCGTTGCCGCACGGTGTCGGCCTTCAGCGGCAACACCACGCCGAATTCGGACAGCAGGCCACGGAGGCGGTTGATGGTCGCGGTGCGTTCTTCGATGAATCCCTGGCGCACGCGGTGCAGACAGAGTATGGCTAGCTGATCGACGCTCTTGACCGGCACGAAGCGCATGTTGGGCCGCTGCACGGCTTCACAGATCGCGATGGCATCGGCGGCGTCGTTCTTGCCGCGCCGGCCGCTCATGCGGTAGGGGGCGACGAACTTCGGTGCCATCAGTTTCGGCGTGTGACCAAAGCC
>JAYTUX010000500.1:0-44735 GCA_043744315.1 Betaproteobacteria bacterium
GGAAAGACGTTCCGGCGGGTGGCGGCATCACGTTAAATCCGAAGACGCAGGTCCATAAATCCGACTGGAAGCGCCCCTTCAAAAAGAAGTGAAGGATGACAGCGTGCCAGCGAAAAAGGCACAATGTCATTCTTCTCGCGCCGCCCAGTCGGCGCATCCGTATCAGTGCAAATCCATCGCGGAGTAACTCTATGTGTGGCATCGTCGGCGCCATCGCCAATCGCAACATCGTCCCCATTCTCACTGAAGGTCTGAAGCGCCTCGAATATCGCGGCTACGATTCCGCCGGTATCGCGGTCGTCAATGACGGCATCCGGCGCGTACGGCGCATTGGTCGCGTGGCGGAAATGGAAGCGGGCATTGTTGAAGAAGGCCTCAATGGCGTCCTCGGCATCGGCCACACACGCTGGGCTACACATGGCGGCGTGACGGAGCCCAATGCGCATCCGCATATCTCAAACGGGGAAATTGCCGTCGTGCACAACGGCATCATTGAAAACCATGAAGAACAACGCGAACGTCTGAAGCGCGCCGGCTATCACTTCGAATCGCAAACCGATACCGAAGTCATCGCGCATCTGGTGCATCACTACTACCAAGAGACAAAAAATTTGTTTGAAGCCACGCAGCGCGCGGTGCGCGATCTGCATGGCGCGTACGCCATCGGCGTGATGTCGGTGCAAGCACCCGATGTCATCTGTTGCGCGCGCATGGGCTGCCCCTTGTTGATCGGTGTCGGTGTGGAAGGCAAACATGAAAATTTCATCGCCTCCGACATGTCGGCCATCGTCCCCGAAACACGCCGCGTGATGTATCTGGAAGAAGGCGATGTCGCCGAACTCACCCGCGACAAAATCACCGTGGTGGATCGTGCCGGCAAGTCGGTCACGCGCGAAATCAACGTCAGCGAGATCACCGATGATGCGCGCGAACTTGGGCCGTACCAACACTACATGCAAAAGGAAATCCACGAACAGCCCAAGGTGCTCGCGGATACGATGGAAGCCGTGCTCGCCGAAGGCGTTCACCCCGGCCTATTCGGCGAAGGGGCGGCGGAAATATTTCGTGACACCGATGCAATATTGATCCTCGCCTCCGGCACCAGCTATTACTCCGCGCTGGTCGCGAAGCAGTGGATCGAAACCATCGCGCGTGTACCCGTCAACGTCGAGCTCGGCCACGAATACCGCTACCGCGATTCCATTCCCAACCCGAAACAACTCGTCATCACCATTTCGCAATCCGGCGAAACGCTTGACACGATGGAGGCCCTGAAGCGCGCCAAAGAACTCGGCCACACATGGACGTTGAGTATTTGCAACGTGCGCGAATCCGCCATCCCGCGCGCATCCAAACTGGTGTGCTACACCCGCGCCGGTCCTGAGATCGGTGTCGCCTCTACCAAAGCGATGACCACACAGATGGTCGTGCAATTCACGCTCGCATTAGCCCTCGCCAAGGCCAAAGGCCGACTCACCAAGGGCGATGAAGCAAAGTACATCGAGCAACTCCGTTACGTACCTGGCGGCGTGCAGCAAGCATTGAATCTCGAACCGCAAATCAAAGCCTGGGCGGACCGCTTTGCCGAAAAACAGCACGCATTATTTTTGGGCCGCGGCATTCACTACCCAATCGCCCTTGAAGGCGCATTGAAGCTGAAAGAAATTTCCTACATCCACGCCGAAGCCTATCCTGCCGGCGAACTGAAACACGGCCCGCTCGCGTTGGTCGATAGCCGCATGCCTGTTGTCGTCATCGCACCCAACGATTCGCTCCTGGAAAAAGTCAAATCGAACATGCAGGAAGTCCGCGCGCGCGGCGGAGAATTATTTGTCTTCACCGATCTCGATTCGCACTTCACCGAATCCGAAGGCGTCCACATCATCCGCGCCCCGCGCAACTGCGGCATGCTCTCACCGATCGTGCATACGATTCCCGTGCAGTTGCTCGCGTATCACGCGGCGCTGGTGAAGGGGACGGACGTGGACAAGCCGAGGAATTTAGCGAAGAGTGTGACGGTGGAATAGGCGCGATTAATTTCGCGTGACACGTGTTTCGAGACATTAAAAACGTAAATCGAACAACAAAAACGTAAATCGAAAAAAGCCGCGAACAATAAAAACGTAAATTCGTAGCGTCATATCGTCGGCAAGTGGCCGTCGCGAAGACTGATTACGCGCCCGCCAACTTACAGAACAAATTGATAAGGCCCATTTCAGCCAAATTGGCGGCTACCGTGTTTGCAATGCGAGGGTCAGCAACGACGACGGCCATGCATTGAGCACGAGAAATCGCGACGTTGATGCGATTTCGATCAAGGATGAAGGCAAGTCCGCGAGATCCGTACTCGCCGTAGCTGGAACAGAGTGAAAGAATGCAAACCGGAGCTTGCTGCCCCTGAAATTTGTCCACGCTGCCGACCCGCGCGTCAGGCGATAGTGCTGCCTGAAGCGCCCGGACCTGCGCATTGTAGGGTGCAATAAACAGGAAGTCTTCCAACGCAAGCGGTCTTGCTGTGCCATCGGACGCAGTGTAGGGACGGCCAAGCATTTCGTTGTAGATTGTCACGACACGCGCAACTTCCTCATCGCTTTGCTGGATATTTCCGTCATGCTCAACACCGCTAAAAATGATTCCAGATTCTTTCAATACCAGTCCGGGTGCGCCGACTGGCAATGCAATTTTTTGTTGGGCACAATCAGCGAATGATTTTAGTCGACCTTCGTAGATGCTCTCGGAAATGAATGCGCAAATAGAAGGGTGCATGCGGCGGGACTCGCCTAGAAACAGTCCATATTCCGACGGAACGACCGCATGAAAAAACGGCAAATCGGTGTGGCTAGCTTTCAGATCCTTCAAGGCGTACTGCAAGGAAGAGAGTCCAGCGTCCCCTGGGTGAGTGCCCTGAATGGGTTGTTCCAACTGCATCTGATCTCCCAGCAGAACAAGGTTGCTGGCGGACCGTGCCATCGCAATCGCATTGGCCAATGAGACTTGGCCGGATTCGTCGATAAAGAGATAGTCAAGTGCGCCTTCCCATTCGGGGAGTGTAAACAGCCATGCAGTTCCACCCACCACGCCGTGTGTATAGGCAGGGCGTGCGTCTTTGTTGGTTTCTACATAGTGGATGTGGGGATTGTCTGAATACAGCGCTCCTTCGCTCGCACCGCCAACTTTGATGCCGTGAAGGTCATTGCCACCGCGCCTTGCTGTTTCACCACACTCGACGAGCAGGTTGACAATAGCTTTGTGACTGTTTGACGCAACGCCTACTTTCTTGCCGGCTGATAGCAATGCATTGATGAGTTGCGCGGCGGTATAGGTCTTCCCCGTGCCCGGAGGGCCCTGAATGACGAAACAATCGCCAGCCATCTTGTTGGCGACCCGAATGCCCGCACCAGTAGTACTCTCACCGGCGGCCTGCGGGATTTCGGATGGCGACTTGCGTCCCAACAAGGCAACAACTGGAGCATGGAGTTTTCCGGTCAATTGCTTGGAGGCAACTTCTGTCAGCGCAAGCTGTATGGATGTCGCGGGGACGTATTCGTTTGGTATCAACGAGCCGTGGGCAGGAAACGCGCCACCGAGTTTGTCCAAAGTCTTGTTGCCCGCCTTGAGTTCAAGTTTTCCCGCAGCGATATCCAAGGATACAAGGGTGAGCGACGCCTTGGTATTGTGTGTAAACATGACCATAGTCTTGCCATCACCCGCGAGTTTGCATTCCTGCGACGGGTCAAAACGATAGGCTTGAACCTTGGATTGCTTTTCGATTCTAGGATCCCCAACCGCTTGGACGCCCTGAATGCAGCCTGCATCATCCCGCAGTGTCTCCGGGTCTGCTTCCGCGCGATCAAAGAGACGCCACCACATCGGTTTTTCTTCGCGGCGATGAAAGTCGACCAAGTCTGCAAGCGTGAGGGACAAGGGGTCATCCTGCTCTCGCAGCTTGGCAATAGTATCCAGCCGAGCCTTGATCTCCGGCGACAGTTCCTTTTCCTCGAATGGCTCAGCCGACGCGGATGCTTTGGTCGATGTTGATGGCTTGATGCCATTGCTGGCCGCGAGGCCTCTCAGCCAATGCAATAGTTCCGCGGTAGATTTGCAGTCATCCTCGTTGTAGTCTCGTATGTTCTTGAGGATGGCGCTCTCTTTCCACACGCGCGGTTGCTTGCTTTCGATCCAGCGCGCATATTGGACGATGGAGTCAGCCGCAGTCGTAATCGCTGTTTCGCGCTTGGCTCGGTAGAGCTGCTCAACCTTCTTGATTGAGTAGCTATCTTCGCCGATGCGCAATCCGTGGCGAACAACCTGATAGAGGTCGACGAATACTTCGTGACGAAGCAACTCATCGACTTCATCCTGACGAGTATCGTGGCGGGTGCTCAGCCGCCTGATAGCGCTAACCTCATATGCTGCGTAGTGATAGATATGCATGCCGGGATTGTCCCGCCAGCGCTTGAAAACCCAGTCTACAAATCCTTCAAATGCGGACTTCTCTTCAGCGCGGTCATGTGCCCACCAGTCATTGAATTCCAGCGCTTTTGATTCCTGGTTCGAAATACAGGCACCAAATAGATACTCCAAGCCACCCGACATTAAGGGATAACCTTCCATGTCAAAGTAGACATCCGCGACATGCTCGGGCGGTAGCGCCGCGATGCCAGTAGGCTCGTACGGGTTGCCTTGCGGAAGTACCTCGAATTGAGCCAGCGCGGCCGGGTCCTTGAGCCGACTGGCAAGTGTGTCGCATTGAAGACGCGCTTGGGAAATCAGCTTTTCAAGTGTTTCGATGGCGAGCTTTGGAACTGGCTTTCCCTTGGCAGCGGCGAGTTGCGCCATCGTAGAAATTCCCGTTGCCTTCAGCTTCTTGATTTGCCCGGCAGTGATACCGGCAACACGAACGAGGTGATCCGTATCCTCGAAAAACTTGTTGGCATGCGACGTCCAGCGACCGTGATCCGCGCCGGCCAGAGGCTCCGGACAGTCCTCCAGTTTCCCGGTGAAGCTGTCCTGCATGGCAAGGAAGCTGTCGCGTATCTGCCGATAGTAGTGGATGAAATCCTCGACATGAAACTCGACCCTCTCCTTCGAACCAAGGATGATGCCAAATTTCTTTGGCATGGCTTCGCCGGTCGTTGCCGCAAACATTTCCGAATAGCAGCAGAGCTGAATGGCATAGTAAGGTTTAGGTGCCCGCGCAAGTTTAGTGTCCCAAATCTGATATTGCCCGCTGCCGTCCAGAATGATGAAGTCCGTAAATCCGGCGAAACGGTCACTTTCCAGGCTCGCTTGATAAATAATGGGATTCCTTGCGCAAATCGCGGATAGCGAGCTCTTCAGCGCATCAGCATCATGTCTCGAAATTTCGACAAGCCCTTTGGTGGATGTCTTGTATTCCTCAAGAACGGTCTGCTCATGCTGGTCGCCGGTCTGGGAAATTAGCTTCTGATCTTCCGTCGCCTCGTCTGGCGTAATTGCGCCGGGATTTTCGAGGTGATATCGATCCATCCAGGACGCATACGGCGACGCAAGATAGCGAATGAGGTCGCTTGGCGAATAGATTATTTTTCCGGAAGATTTCTTCATGCTCTACCAAGTATACGGAAAGCTTGAAAAGGCCAAAGTGTCGCATCGCTTGCCGCGATGACTAACGCAAGCGCATAAATGGCGACGTAGATCCCACGACCTTAAAACTCGCGTTTTCTCTCTCAAATAACGCAAAAAAACAGATGTGTTTGAGCGGGTCAACTTGGACGCAGGCAAGTGAGTCTCGTGACACCGAAACTTCGCAAATGGTCTCTAACGATGTAGCTGTGCATCGCTGCGAAAGCCTCCTGCATAACCGTGGGGATAATTGCTGTAAGGGAGCTATAGGCAGCGTTTGTTCGGACCGGTCATTCGTTGCGATGAAAATCCCAAAGGTGATCATGAATCTCCGCGATTCGGCGGGCATAGTCTTCTTTGAAGCCTTCTTTGGTCAGCATTCGCACCAAGTCCTCCGCATGAAGGCGTTTTTTCATTCGATTCTGTCGAATAAAGCGATAGAACCTGCGCCAGTCCAAAGGATGGAGTGCACGCTTATTGGCGAGGAAGGCAAATTGCTCGAACAATTTCGCGCTAGCCGGCGGTAGGCGCGGTTCCAGGGAGCGCGGCTTGGTAATGGAAAGCCGTAGCCGCTTCCTGGTGCTCTGGTTGTACTTGCCCAATAGCGGGATAAACATTCGCCGTGCTTCGGCGACGTAAGTCGCATACGACGGGTCATCCGGATGCCAACGGCGGGCACGCATCTCGATGTGAACGATTCCTCTCTCCTCCGCATGGAGGATCATTTGGCCCCCGAGATCGACATGTGGGGTGCTATTGACGCATCGCAGGTTGACGACATCGAACCCGGCTTCACCCATGGCGTCGAAATGTCGCTCAACTGTCAATTCCGGCGACAGCTCCGCGATCTGTGCCATCTTCTCCACAAAATCCCTTCCTGGACCATGGATACGAATTCGAATAGGTGGCAAGAAGTCCTGCATGAAATTCGTTGGGGAGGATTGGTAGTTGTCTGTCTATGCGACCTGAATGGGCACGAGCATCGCGACGTCTGCTATTCGGCATCCAAGGCTGCCGGTGCGTTGTCCTTCCGGCGGCGGAAGAGCCCTTGCTGCGGACCCACCCCGGACTCTGCGTATCCGCTGCGGCACAATTTTCTGCACGCGGACAGCACCGCCCACGGCACCACGTCCAATTCATCGGCAATGGCCACGAACGAGACAAATTCATTGCCGAGCATTGGTCGCGTTTTGTCGACGGGATCATCCATCGGCGCATCGAGTTCGTCGTACCAGTCGCACCAGAATATCTTTGAGCGCCAGATAATGAAGTGACTCAGGCAACCTGTCTCCCGCCAGACTGATGGGAACAAAGAGATATTGACTTCGGTCTTGAATAGCCGCCACGCGGGGCCCGCACGGGGATCCAGGTTGACGGTCAATTGTTCGCCACATCCATCTGGGCACGCCATCGCCACCGAGCGCCGCACGCCCCGTGTCACGAGAACCGCGTCACCGGGGGCTTTCAACAAGGCGTTGGCTTCGTGCCGTTGCGAGACCTCGCCTTTGAAGTTGATTTGTCTGGCGCGATTTTCTTTGTTCATGCGGCCTCCGCCTGTGAGGGAGCCACGGCACACAGCTGCATGACCATCCGATTGGCAAGCCAGTAGGCAAACGTACGTCGATACTCGTCTTCGATTGCGCATTCCTCATCTGGCGGGAAGCTGGCATGACGCAGCAGGTAAACAGACAGTACGCGCTGATACTCGTCCAAGCTGTGCCTTGCCGCAGCAATACGTCGGATCTCGCGAACGCAGTTTGTGAGCCAGTAGCCAGGCGTTTGGTCCGGCGCCTCATTCCACGCATCGGCCAGCGTGTCCGGATGGTACAACTGGTCAATCCGCGCTTTCCACCGTAAGTTATCCGGCGCCTCGCCGTGCGCGACCTTGAACGCCAGCCATACTTCAAGACTGGCCAGGTCAGCGCACATGGGGCCGGTAGTCGTGTGAGCAAAATCGATGACGATGGCGTCCTGCTTGCGCACTCGCACGTTTTCACCGTGCATGTCACCGTGAATGGATGCCTGAAGCCAAAACCCGTCGGGCAGGTCGAGAAGCATGCGCCACAGCGACCGCGGCGAATGGACAGTACCGCTGTGAGTTTTCGATCCTTCCACGCGCGATGCGGGCACGCGACTGACGTCGCAGAACTTTTCAAGCGCATGTACGATCGACTCAGGCCGCTCCGGCGGAAATCGCTTCGCCACACTACGCCAGACCGACAGCGTTTCTTCGAACAACGTGCGGATGAGCCGCGGCCCGTCATCTGTGCGTGCAACTTCCGAAAGGGACCGCGATGCCTGGACAAAGCTGCCCACCAGAATGCCCTGATTCACGCCATAGAGACAGCGCGACGGCTGAAAATTGGGTCGCAGGTGCCAATCGATGTGATGCTCGGCATAAATCTGATACAGACTCATTTCGCCGCGCAACTTGCTGGGCTCGCCGAGCTTGGCAAAGTATGGCGATGGTCGGGGTCCGGCAAGCGTTGTCGCCAGGGTTGCGTCCACCAGGAAGGTCAGTGCACCAGATTTGCCACCGTGAATGAGGTCTAGTTTCACGGACTTGCAGTCGCTGAATGCCCGTTGCAACAGGAATCGTTGATCATCGCGAAGAACAACCCCATCGGGCAGCAGGATTTCCAGTGCATCGTTCGCTGCGGGACCGGGGGCATGTAGCAGGGCGGCATTGGGTATTTCGTGCGGTTCAAGCGGGTGGATACGCAACCGGTGGCGATCTCTTGGCGCACCCGGCGGCATCTGGCCCAGCACGCGTTCAATGTCCTTGAGTTGTCCCGCATTGCCGACAACAATGTACAGATACAGGCCCTCGTCAATGGCTTTGACCAAGTGCGCTTCCAGCAATTCGGCCACCGTAATGTAGTGTTTGTCGGTCGCCCAGAAAACGGCTGCGCGTGCAGCGCGAAAATCCGGAGACGCGCCCCCGCTGACCACTTCCAGAGACAAATCGCGATTGGTTGTTTCGGCAATGTCCTTGTCGGTTGGGGGTCTCCCGAACCACAGTAGTTTGGCGCGCTCGGTCATTTGACGGTTCTCGGGCGCGTCGGAAGTGTCCAATGCGATCCCCTGCCCAGCGCACCTTCATAGGAGCAGACAATACAGTGGGGCCGAGGGGGCATAGCATTGGGACGTAGTGTTCCTCGCATGCCGTCGTAAATCACCATGCGCGCATGGGACGGTATACCCGTGACTGCCGCCAGGAACATTGTCACGGCTGCTGACGACATCGTTGAATTCAATGAAATGACCGCGGGCTGTCGCACCGAGGCCCCAACGATGTAGGGATCTTGCCGACGCTGGTCTTCGGACAGTAACTCGCGCCGCACCTGTTCAGCGTCGAGAAATTCTGTACACACCAGGCAAGGCAGGCCGGCACTAAGCATCTGCGTGCGCCCGGTAATGTATTGAATCCCTTGTTCGGCTGCGCCGACAGCGACGCCGACGTCAATGCAGGGCACCAGGTATTGGTAAGCAAGCTGGTTCAGCACCGCGCGACTGGCCATCGAATCGGTGCACGCGAAAATGAAGTCCACGCCGAAAAGTTGCTCAGCAATGTCACTATCGGCGATGTCGCCAATGACTTCGATGCAGTGCGCTTCCGGCCGGATGGCGATTATCTGTTTCTTGGCGACCGCAACCTTGTGGGTGCCGACGTCAGCATCGGTGGCGCCAATCAGCCGGTTCAAGTTCGATACGTCCACAATGTCCGGGTCAACTAGGGTGTAATGGGACACACCCAGGTGGGCAAGCTGCTGTGCAACAACCGATCCGGTGCCGCCCAGGCCCACAATCGCCACCTTGATGCCAGCAAGCTTTTCCTGTCCTTCGGCGCCAAAGGCGCGGATTTGACGGTCAAAGACGTCGAGGTCGCCGGCCGCGGAAGTGATGGGCATCGTAAGTGTTTTGGCCACGGCCACGACCGGAACATTTGATGTCTTCCCCAGAGGACGACAGAACACCTTGTTTTTAGTGAGCACGGCTGCGAAATGCGCGGCGTTCGCGACCCGGCGATTGAAGTAGTCGGCGAGGAGACGTTCACCTTCATCATCGACGCTCGAAAATCCTTCCAGCGGTGAGTCACCGGGGTGGGTGTGCGCCACCAGCACACCCATTCCCTGGGCCCGCGCACGGTTCGCGACCTCTATGCAATAAAGTGGCGACAGTACGGCGCACGTCGATGTTCGCTGCAGGTAGACATCCTCTGGAACTTCCTGAAGCTCACGCACGATGAAGTGTTTTTTGCCGCCGGACGTGTCAACAGGACACACGAATCCAATCGCACAGGTTTCGACCTCGCGGGCATTCGCAGCCGATTGAAGCGCTTCAAGCTCCGGAAGAACGAACTTGAGCATTTCAGACAGTCCGAGCCAGGCGCTCTTTGATGGATGCGATCCAGGTCAGCAGACTATCCCTGCTCGCGTTCCAGTGTTCCATGTGCCAAGAAAACCACAGCGCCCGCTTGCCGAGCCCGGGCATCGGGTTATCGCAGTTGGCGTTCTGGGGTAGTGCTCCCGAGGCAAGCCGCAAATCCTCGTCGGCCCAGAAACAATCTGGCTTCGCAAAGGGATATCCCACAGGGGCGAAGAAGTGAACGGAGGTCGTGGGCTTGTTCCAGCCCACTGGCGTCGCTATCGCCGGCAATGTGACCATCGTCCCGGCGTTGGGAACTTCGTGCACTCTAGCGTCCGGGAAACGACTCACCAGCCGTTGCACATGGATTTCAAGCGGCCCCATGCTTGATCTCAGCCGAACGCCGCTGGCGGCACGACGGTGAAGCGGCGGGGGCCGTGGCCGTGACCGACTTCGAGTGACACCGTGTCGGTGTCGCCGAAAGGCTGGTCAGGATCGTTGCCGTGGCCCTCCAATGACAAAGTGGAGCCGGCAGGCAGATTTTGAAGACGAGCCTTAACATAGGCACCGTTGACGGTTTCCATGTCAGTCTCGTACTTGTCGTCTCCTACAAAGTAGAAGTAGGTTTTTGGTTTTGATGCAGAAACGTTCATATTGCACCTTAGGAAGTAAATTGATGAAAAGCAGTTTACAATATAACATTCAAATTGTCAATTTGTAAACCAAAGGAGGAGAATTCAATGATCGGAAACCGACTTAAGCGGGCGCGGGAAGCCAAGGGCTTGTCGCTCCGGGAGCTTGAGGCCGCCATCCAAGGGCGGGTAACGGCGCAAGCAATCGGCAAATACGAACGAGATGAATCCATGCCCAGTTCGGGGGTGTTGATGGCTATGGCAAAGGCGCTGGACGTATCGCCGGAATTTCTGTTGAGCGAACGGCCCATTGCACTCACGGGCGTTGATTTCAGGAAAGGTCCGCAGGCCGGCGCGAAGGAGGAGCGTGCGGTCGAGGCGTCCGTCTTGGATCAGGTGGAGCGATATCTCGAGCTCGAGGAACTTCTTCCTGGTGCGGATCGGGGCTGGGAAGCTCCGGCGGGCGCCCAGTTCACGGTAACCCGTGTCGAGGAGGCGGAATTTGCAGCCGATTCGTTGCGTCAGCTATGGAAACTCGGAATCGATCCCATTCCTCTTTTGGCTGAGCTATTGGAAGACAAGGGTGTCAAGGTCATCTCGCTTCAGCTTCCTGAAAACATTTCGGGATCGAAAGCATTCGTTCAACGTGCGGGTTTTGATGACGTGCCCGTCATAGTAGTAAATGCCCAGCATAACGGGGAGCGTCAGCGCTTCAGCCTGGCGCATGAGCTCGCCCATCTGGTTATGAATCTTGAAGATCTCGACGACAAGGACCATGAAAAGGCGGCAGATCGATTCGCGGGCGCTTTTCTGATGGCAAAGGAAATGATGATTCGATCATTAGGATCGCACCGGACGTCGATCTCGTTGGGGGAGCTGGTGGATTTGAAGCGACTATTTCGTGTCAGCATCGCGGCATTGATCGTTCGTTGCTACCAGACAGAAGTCATTTCCCGAACGCTCTATGGACGCATCTTCGGTCAAGTTAAGGATCTTGGCTGGAATGGGCCGCACTCGACGGAACCGTCGTTGGTGGATGTCGAAGTACCTCAACGCATGGAACGCATGTGTCTTCGCGCCGTCGCTGAAGGGGCGATCTCGGAGGCGAAGGCAGCCGAGCTACTTGGTATCAACGTTCGCGCCCTGGATCGCAAGCTCACTCCATCAGGGGCATAAGCTGCGATGATCCTTCTGGTCTCCGACACCTCTATTCTGATAGACCTGGAGCGTGGAGGCCTTCTGGAGGCGGCGTTTGCCTGCGGATGGACACTGTTGGTCCCAGACTTGCTGTATGAACGGGAATTGTTGCCGGAAAATGGTCCTTACTTGCGGTCCATTGGCTTGGGAGTCGTCGAAAGCACACCCGATGAGCTTGAAGTTGCCCAGCAAATCAAGCGGGATCGCGCTGGACTATCCCTTCCGGATTGTTTTGCACTGACCTGTGCGCTTCGAGTCAATCACCAGCTCCTGAGCGGCGACAAAATTCTCCGTCAGGAAGCCAAGAAGAGGAACTGCACGGTCTACGGTGTGCTCTGGTTGCTGGATCAAATGCATGACGCACAAGTCTCGCCGACTTTGCTATTTGATGGACTCACAAAGATCCAAGCGCATCAACGCTGTCGATTACCCAAAGACGAAATAGCGTTAAGGCTAAAACGTTGGCAAGCTCCGCCAGCTTGACGCCGCTACCGACGAGGACCGTAGGTTGCTCGAAAGTTGGGCAGATGGTTTTGTCGGGCGTGATAAAAATTTTTCAAGAACTCCATAGGCTTCGCCATCTTGGTCTATGCGTTCGCTGAAAGTCTTGCAACTATGTTTTTTCGGCCATATGGTGCCGACACGTAGCGTTTTGTTACAGTTTTCAGGTGAGACGCGCACCCAGTAGCCGAGAAGACGCCGTCATTGTCGGCAGACTATTCGCTATCGATGTGAAGGTACCAGAGTCCCTGGCACTCGCCGCCACGGCGTCCTGCTTCGATGCAAGTCACACGGGGGCGTCACTAACCAACCGCTCGAATGCAAAGCTCGCGCGAGATTTTGCATACCCGAGATTCTCATAGAATAAATGTGCGTCCACCCGATGTATGCCGGAACGCAGTCGTACACGCGAATACCTGCACTCAAATCCATGGTGTTCATTTCGCTGTTCGGTTGACGAAACCAAGCAATGGCACAGCGGAGAATACTGCAAGCGTTTGTTGAGGCGCTACCTGCGTCAACAAGTTTTCTTCGGAACAACGACTGCCAGCACAGGCTGTCAGAACTCGTCAGTGCCGGTGGCCGACCCTCAAGCGAAAGTTCTATTTACGTTTTTAATGTGCGACCGACGCCAGGTGATCGTAAAATTGTTCCAAAATTTACGTTTTTATTCCGCTCGTCATTTCTGACGATCCCCGGATCGCAAGGAAACACGTGGGGGAGATTTACGTTTTTATTGTCTCAGAACAACACGTTCAGAACGGCAAGCTTGCCGCAGGCAGCAAGAATTTCTGGTCAATACCAAAATGACGCTTCGCATCATGATCTGACAGACGCAAGCGGAAGCCGGAAATCCGCTGGATCCATCGCGCGTAATGCCATCATGTAATTCTCCCACGTGTTTGATTCTACCGTTGGATCCCGCACTGTGTGATCGCTTTCGCCGACGTAAACCTTGTGGCGACTTGCCCACCAAAAAAGGATCTGCAAACGTAGCAGACGGTCGCCCATTGCCGTTTGCAAATGGAGGTATGGTAACGAGCCGATCATTCACCAGCGCGGCGATTTCGCGGAGTAAATAGCTAACCTGCGTGAGTCGCGCTTTCAAATCCCCACAAAGATCGACAAGACTTGATGTGAGGCGCGCGGATTCAACCACAATATTTTTACCGCCATGGCAAGGGCGCGACACCTTGCACGACCGGTGCTGCTGAAGGTCATCGCGCACCCTACAAGTCGATTGTCAACTCCCATTCATTCAACCGGCGGAGATTGACAATGCGCTTCACGACCGACGCACCTTTCGCGCTGTCTTTTCTCTTGACACTGCGCATCCATTGCTGCCGTCGATACACATACCGCGCACGTGACCTTCAAAAAGTTGTCGCAATGTGTCGCAAAACTGCAACGCTTGCTGCGGTGCATCACAAAAAGAAACATCCTTCTGCACCTCATCGAGGTATTTCCCCTGTATAAAACCTTGCCCGGCACATCGTCGCTAGGCGTTCACGGTCGGAACCGGGACACTAACCCGCGTTTCGATCATCACAAAAAATACATTTTGGGAGCCACAATGATTCGTCGCAAATTGGGATTGAGTGCAATTGCCATCGCCCTAAACATCGCCGCCGCGCTGACACCCACGTCTGCCGAGGCCACACATGCCTGGGGCAGCTATCACTGGGCACGCACCACACCGCAGTTCACGTTGAAGCTGGGCGACAACCTCACGACCGCCGATTGGCAGAGTCAGCTCTCGCAGGCCTCGAGCGATTGGAACAGCCCTCACCTTTTCGGCGCTACCTCCACGCCGATCCTGACGGCGATCGTCTCCGGCCAGTCGAACAAGCGTTGCTCAATGGTGGCGGGCACGACGCAAGTCTGCAACGGTCGATATGGCAGCAACGGCTGGCTAGGCCTTGCCTCGATCAACATCACCGGTGGCGTCCATATTACGCAGGGTTCGGCAAAGATGAACGACACCTATTTTGGTACGGCGACCTATAACAACCCCAACGAAAAATTGCACGTCATGTGCCAGGAAATCGCGCACACCTACGGCCTCACACACCAGTCCGAAGACGGCAGCTCGCAGAATAGCTGCATGGATTATTTCTCGAACACCGGTGCCAACGCCGGCAGCACGCTGAGCACACGGCCCAACAAACACGATTTCGATCAACTGAATATTATCTATAGTCACCTTGATAGCTCGACCACCGTCGCGGCGATCGCGGCCAGCGTGACCAGTGGCGTGGATATCGACGACAACCCGAATAGTTGGGGCCAGTTGATGCGTCAATCGGCCAATGGCCGCAGCTCGGTTTATCATCGCGTCAACCACGATGGCAGTGAAACCGTCACCCACGTAACCTGGACGCAAGAAGCCGCCGCGAAGTGCCCATCGTGCGACCATCGCTATTGAACAGGTAAGTTTCAGCATCAAAAAACGGGGCCGCGTGCCCCGTTTTGTTTTCTGCGATCCACGATCCACACGTCATGTCGCCGGGTGGTGCATGCGGATCGCAGCGTCGTGCGTTCGTCGCTCTATTTCTGCAATTCATCGCGAAGCCATTTCGCAAAAACTGCGCAATCGTCAGGATAATCGTGCGAAATGAATGCGCAAAAAATGCGCGGCGATGCGTCGATCGCCCGCGAGAATGAATTGACACAATCGGGGGCAAACATGATCCGTCACCACCGCCACATTCTGGCAAACATACTGCTGTTTGTTTCAACGCTTGCCACCGCCGCGCCAAATATCGCCGAACAGCGCCGCGAAGACATCGCGCAATTCCGCACGGAATTTTTTGCCAAAGACCGCGCCTATTCCGCCAACGCGCGCCCGGAAGCCGAGCGGCGTTTGGTCGAACTCGAACGCGCCGCTGCCGACATGAAACCCGCTGCATTCGATCTTGAAATTGCACGCATTGTGGCCCTCGCCGACAACGGTCACACATCCAGTGTCGAAGGTCCGCGTTCGCGCCGCTATGATCGCGTTGAACTTCGTCTGACACCCTTCGGCGAAGATTTCTACGTCTTGCGCACGCAGGAAAAATACTCTGATTTGGTAGGGGCGAAACTCATCGCCATCGACGGCGTGACGATCGACAAATTGCGCCCAAGGTATCGCGCGCTGAAGGGTGGTGTGGCGCGTTGGCGTGATCGTGGTGCTGCGTATTTTCTAGAAAGCCCCGAGCAACTGCGTGTCGATGGCGTCGTTACCGAGCCGGGTGAACTGGGTTATCGATTCATGTTGCGAGACGGCACGCTCGTCGAGCGCAAGCTCAGCGCAACGGCTGGCGGCACTGCACGTGCACACGGCAACGCGGCACGCTGGATGAACCCTGAATTCGCAGACATCGAGGGCAAAACGTGGCGCTCTCTGCTGACGGTGGACAACGTACCGTGGTCGTTGCAGGAACCGACAAAAGTTTTTCGCTGGCGCATGGACGTTGCGCAGAACGCGATGATTGTTGAAATGCGACAGACCTCAAACGCGAAAGAGGAAAAATTGGCTGATTTTTTCCGCGCCGTCGAGGCCGCTATCGAGACGCACAAACCGGCGAATCTTGTTGTCGACATTCGTTTCAATGGCGGCGGTGATCTGACCACCACGCGCGATTTTGCCGAACGCCTGCCGACCCTGATCCCCGGCCGCATTTTCATTCTCACCAGCCCCTGGACATTTTCCGCAGCAATATCGACCGCCGGATATTTGAAGCAGGCCGCGCCAACGCGCACCACGGTTGTCGGTGAAGCCGTAGGCGACACGCTCAATTTTTTTGCCGAAGGCAAATCCCTGACGCTGAAACACTCGCGCGAAGTCGTCCTCTATGCGACCGAGCGACATGACTATCAATACGGCTGCCGTGCATTCAAAGATTGCCACGGACAAGTCGTGAGCCGGCCGATCGCGGTGGCGTCATTAGACCCCGATATCGCTGCGCCGTGGACAATAGAGGCGTATCGCACTGGTCGCGATCCGGCGATGGAAGCGGTGGCAACGGCGTTGAAAAAGAAATAATTCCAATTCCATTTCAACAGGGCATTGTCATCCTGACTCCGGTTCAAGTCCGGGGTCAGGATGACAGCAACATTGATTGAGAAATGGAATAGCCCATCGCATGCCCAGCGTCGCCAAGGCGGCCACGACAGGAACCTTTTGCGGCGTACGTCGGAAGGCATAATGCAGGAAGTGCAAACCACGGATGGCGGCCCCCAATCCGCAACAGGTTCCTCTGATGCGACTGAGTCGGCGGTCCTTGGCAGAAACATAAAGTCAAGCACTGGTGCGGCGTTACGGCATAAAATGCTCTGAAAGGCGCGCCCAATATAGAGTTTTCGTTCGCCCGCAGTGATGCGCACCGCGCGGTCAATGGCATCAATTTACAAGTCAAAAAAATGAGAAACCCGAAACCGCGTCGGCGTATTTATGTCGCAAGAATGGTGGTGAGTGTTGCAGGCATCGCGTTCGCTACCGCGATCTTTCAACCCGTTCTTGCGCAAGAAAAACCTGCCGCGCCCCTTACGCCACTAACGCCGCCGCCGGCGAATAGCACCCCGACGAAGCCGCCGCAGTCCGTCGACAAAGTCGAAGTCACCGCCTCGCAATCGGCCTACGACGCGCGGCAAGACGACACCGCCACCAAAATTGTGGTGAACGCGGAAGAGATAAAAAAATACGGCGACACGCAGGTGCTCGATGTATTGAAGCGCCTGCCGGGCGTGACCGTATTGGGCAACAGCACTCGCCTACGCGGCCTCGGCAATGGCTATACGCAAATCCTCATTGATGGGGATCGACCGCCGCCGGGATTTTCCATCGATAATTTATCGCCGGATTTGATCGAGAAGATCGAAATCATTCGCGCCGCGACCGCTGAATTCAGCACGCAGGCGATCGCCGGCACGATCAACATCGTGATGAAAAAGAAATACAGCGTGTCGCAACGTACCGGCAATGCCGGCTGGTACAAAGGCACTGGCTACACCTCTAAGAACCTCAACACACAGATCGCAGACACGGTCGGCAAGCTCGCGTTTTCAGTCGGCGCATACGGTGGAAATTCGACCAATGACTCAAACTTCAAGGGTGACTCGGTCGGCTTTGATCCAGCGGGCAACAAAACATTGGAACGCTTTACCCGCAGCCACAATGAGGGCGGCAACAAATTCTTTGGTCTGTTCTCGACGCTCGCATGGACACTGGCAGACGGCAATTCTTTCACCATGCGGCCCTCGATCAACGCCTATCGATACAACAACAAATCGAACGGTCAGACCGACTATTTGCTCGGTGAAACCACGCTCTACCCAATCACACGCGGTATCAACGGCGGTAGCGGCAATACCTTTAGCAACAACGCCAACCTGATTTTGAAACTTGCGGAAGGCGCCAAGCTCGATTTGAAATTCAACGCGAACATTGGCGATCGCGACAACAACGCATTTATCAATTCCTTCGACACCCGAAACGTGCGGACCCTTGAGCGCAATACGCTTGGTCCGTCAAAGGACAACAGTTTTTCCCTCGCCGGAAAATATTCCACACCCATCATCGAGGGCCACTCGCTGGTGGCCGGCTGGGATGTCGGTTTAAACCGCAACAATTCCTCGACCAAACTCACCGAGACCAACATCGCCGCCCCACCCATCGACAGCCTCGAGGAATACCGTGCCAAGGTACAAAAGCTCGCCTTCTTCGCGCAGGATGAATGGAACGTCACGCCCAACTGGTCGGTGTATTTCGGTCTGCGCTGGGAAGGTGTTGAGACCACCGGCGGCGGCAACAGCATTGACACCGTCAAAAACCGCTCGAGCGTCGCAAGCCCGTTGTTTCAAACGCTGTGGAAATTTCCCGATAAATCCGGCCGCCAATTTCGTTTCGCCCTTACGCGCACCTACAAAGCGCCCGATACGCTGAGCCTCATTCCTCGCGTGTTCCGATCCACGGTCAACACCTCCACTGCGCCGGATTATCAAACCGGCAACGTGAAATTGAAACCGGAACTCGCCACCGGTGTTGACATTGCCTACGAACATTTCTGGGCGAAGGGTGCCTCGATGAGCGTGAGCGGCACGATGCGAAACTTGACCGATTACAACAGCCGCAGCATTTTGTTTGTCGGCAATCGATGGGTCAATATGCCACTCAACAAAGGCAATGCCACCAGCCGCAGCATCGAATTCGACGCCAAGTTTCCGATGGAGACGCTCTACAAAGACGCGCCACCGATCGATTTTCGCTACAACATGGCACGCAATTTTTCGCGCGTCGAAGAAGTACCCGGCCCCAACAACCGGCTCGATCAACAAGTCCCCTTCAACGCGACCCTCGGCCTCGATTACCGCATGCGCGGCGGCAAGATTGTCGCCGGTGCAAGTACCACGTTTCGCAGCGGCGGCGACGTGCGCATCACGGCCAATCAATCCCGCTACCTCACACCCAAACGCGACCTTGATATGTACGTGCTCTATAAGCACACCCCGAGCCTGCAATTTCGTCTGCGCATCGCGAATATTCTCAGGCAAGACACCATCAACTCCACCACCTTCACCGACGCAAGCGGGCGCAACACATCGAGCAGCACCAATCCAAGTGCGATGAATATTGGCGCGAGTGTAGAGGTGAAGTTTTAGTTGCGCCCCACAGTCACTGGTGGCGGCATGCCTATCGCTACCAGATCACTGAGCAGCGTGTCCAGCAACGGCATTGAATTGAACCTGGTCGGCGATGTCAACAACACGCGCAATCACGATCACGTTGAAGGGAGAACGGTAGAAGCGCTTTCCCGTCAAGTTGCCGATGCAACCAGTTTCGTCTTTGATGTGAACATGACCGGCGTTATCAGCGTCTCCGATATATCGCACGTCAAGTCGCGATCCGGATCGATGCTGGTGCGATAGTCGCTTGTTGCATGCCCTGCGTGCACGGTCCGCACCTTGCCGGCTTGTACGGAGCAACGCGCGAATTGAACTCGAAACAATTTGCGAACATTCCCTCGGTAACTAGGCGTAGATCGCCACCTGGTGGGGGATTCCAGCTGATATTCCTAGAAGCCGCGTATTCGCGTGAAATTTTGAAAGTGTGAACGGGAAACGCAATTCGCAGTGAATACTTGCTGCGATCACGAGATAGACAACTGGTGGGCCGTCCTGGACTTGAACCAGGGACCAAAGGATTATGAGTCCTCTGCTCTAACCAACTGAGCTAACGGCCCTTGCGATATTGTCTCATTCCACGGCATGGAATGCGCATTGACAACCGCTGTCGTTTCCTCGGTTTCGGGTAACGTCAGCATGAAAATGTATTCACTCGTTCGATTCCGCATTTAGCCCCGTGCCCGTCGGAGTGCAATGGCTGACAGGAGAATAGCCAAGTACCCTACGCGTCTGCCTTTCATATTGGCGATATCATCATCAACGGAGCATCTATTTCCGCCATGTCAGATCACTACTTAAGTCCATTGCTATCGCCGAAGTCGGTCGCGGTCATCGGCGCGTCCGAACGCGAGGGGGCGTTGGGGCGGTTCGTGTTTGAGAACATGCGCGGGACACCTTTCGCGGGCACTTTGTACGCCGTGAACCCACGCCATGATTCGGTGCTCGGCCAGAAGTGTTTTTCTTCAGTTGCGGATTTACCGGCGACTCCCGATCTGATCGTGATCGCAACACCCGCTCGTACGGTTGCCGACTTGATTCGCGGCGCGGGGGCGATCGGCGTGAAATACGCGGTGGTTTTGTCTGCGGGTTTCAATGAAATCGGCGACGAGGGGCGGGCGCGCGCCAAAGAAGTCAAGGCCGCGCTGGATCAATTTGGCATGCGCATGATCGGCCCCAATTGCGTTGGTATTATGCGGCCCGCGATCGGACTCAATGCCACCTTTGCGAGCGCCTCCACAACCACCATCGCGGGCTCGCTCGCATTGGTATCGCAATCTGGAGCCGTGTGCACGGCGATACTCGATTGGGCTGGCTCGAGCGGAGTGGGATTCTCCAGCGTGATATCACTCGGTGGCGCGCTCGATCTCGATTTCGGCGAGTTGCTCGATTATCTTGCATTTGACACCGAGACCACCAGCATCCTGCTCTACGTGGAGGGCATTCGCGATGCGCGTGGATTTATTTCCGCGCTGCGCACGGCTTCGCGGATGAAGCCGGTGATCGTGTTTAAGGCGGGCAGGCATCGCTCCGCCAGTGTCGCCGTGGCGAGCCACACCGGGGCACTCGCAGGAAGCGATGCCGTGTTCGATGCGGCGCTGGCGCGCGCCGGCGCGGTTCGGGTGAACAGTTCGTTGCAGTTGTTCGCGGCGGCGCGCATTTTGACGTCTGCCAAACGACCCCGCGGGTCGCGGCTTGCGATCATTACCAACGGCGGCGGGCCGGGTGTCGTGGCGACCGATTGCGCGATCGACAATGGGCTTGAACTGGCCACATTGGACGCAGCGACGATTGAAAAACTCGATGCCATCCTGCCCGCGCATTGGTCTAAGGCGAATCCGGTTGACGTGATTGGCGACGCAACGCCTGTGCGCTTTTCAAGCGCGTTGAGTGCGGTGTTGGAGGATGCCAACACTGATGCGGTATTGACGTTGTTTTGTCCGCAATCGATTACCCGCCCTGAAGAGGCGGCAGCAGCGATTATTTCAGCGGCGGCCGATCATCCAAAACCGGTATTCACGGCGTGGCTGGGGGGATCCTCGCTGCAACCGGCGCGCGAATTATTTGAACACGCGCGAATCGCCAATTTCATCACGCCGGAAAACGCCGTCGAGGCGATATCCTATCTCGCGCGCTTTCAGCGAAATCAAGCGATGCTGCTGGAATCTGTACCGGCGTATGCGTCGATGAGCTTTCGTGAGGCCTCGCGGGCAGTGGCAAAAGCAAAGGCCATCCGTGACGGGGCGGCAAAAGACAAGCGCACGACCTTGAATGAATTGGAAGCCAAAGCACTGCTGGCGGCGTTTGGATTGCCGGTGAACGAAGGTCGCATCGCGAAGACGGTCGAGCAGGCGGTCGCCGCAGCGAAAGACCTGGGTTATCCCGTTGCAATGAAAATTTACTCACCTGATATTTCACACAAGTCCGATGTGGGCGGCGTGCGCTTGAATCTGACCAATAGTCGGCAAGTGGCAAATACGTTTGACGATATGCTCGAACAAGTCGCGGCAGCGCGTCCCGATGCCCTTATTGCAGGGGTGAATATTCAGCCGATGCTGAAGTTTCCACACCAGCGCGAGGTACTGGTCGGAATCAAGCGCGACAACGTATTTGGCCCGGTGATTGCATTCGGCGCGGGCGGGGTCGCAGTGGAGGCGATTCGGGATATCGCGCTTGCTTTGCCCCCACTGAATCCGATGCTTGGCAATGCCTTGATCCAAAGTACGCGCGTCCACCGATTGCTTGCAGGATATCGCGATGTGCCAGGTATCGATTCCACAGCACTGCTGGACATTTTGCAACGCGTCTCGACGATGGCCTGCTTGTTGCCGTGGATCGAAGAGATGGATTTGAATCCCGTGCTAGTGCATCCGCGCGGTGCCATGATCGTTGATGTACGCGTGACCTTTCGCACGGATGCACCGTTGACCGACATGCGCTACCGTCATATGGCGATTTTTCCGTATCCGCTGGAATTGGAGCGCGAAATCCGCCTGAAGGATGGCAGCACTTTATTGATGCGCGCGATTCGTCCCGACGATGCCGAGCGCGAGCGCGCATTTGTTGCAGCGATGTCCGACGCGTCGCGTTATTCGCGGTTTCAGCACTCGGTGGCCATGTTGTCGCCAGAGATGATCGCGCGTTTCACGCAACTCGATTACAGTCGCGAAATGGCATTGATTGCGCTGGAAGTCGGCACCGGCAAAATTGCCGGTGTTTGCCGGTATTTTCCCAATCCGGATTGGGTCAGCGTGGAATTTGCGGTTGCGGTCGCGGATGCGTGGCATGCGCGTGGCCTGGGTCGGGAGTTGATGAAATCGCTCATCGTCTGCGCGCGCGAAGCGGGCTACAAGGAAATGATCGGCGCGGTGTTGCCCAGCAATCAAGGCATGTTGCGACTGGCGGAAGATCTCGGTTTCGTGACGGCGACGGATGGCGAATCCGATGGCAATGTGCGGGTAGTGCTGCGACTCGTCAAGGATTGAACCTAGAAATGGCAGTTGACCGCTCTCAATGCCGTGAAAAACCGCGCCAGTGCCAGGGTTTCGCTCCCGGCACGTTTCTCCCAATGGGTGAGAGCGTAACGGGTGTGAGTGTGCATTTTGGGTCGTGCTTCAGCGCGCCGATATCAGCGGCATACCAGTACGGGAATTTTCGAGTGCGTGAGCACTTTGGTGGTTTCGCTGCCGAGCAGCAACGCGGAAAGTCCGCCTCGCCCGTGAGAGGCCATGACAATCAAATCGCATTTGCGCTTTTTTGCGGCGCTGATGATGCCATCATAGATTAGGGCGCTGCGCACTGAGATGAGTTGTACGGCAACATCTTTGACTTTGGCGCGTTTGGCGGCGTCAGCGAGAATCTTGTCGGCGCGCGCTTTCATGACCTTTTCCCAAGCCTCACCGCTCATCGGGTCGATCACGTAGCCATCGCCTGCGACGGTCACCGGGTAGGGCGGAATGACGTTAAGTATGGTTAACGTTGCCGGAGCGTCCTTGGCGAGCTCGATCGCCTTGTCGAGTGCTTTCATCGATAATTTCGAGCCATCTGTGGGAACGAGAATTTTCTTGAACATGGTGATACCTCGCAGGTTGAGGATTCAAGAATAGTCTTTGGCACAGTTTGGTATTTGATATCAATCAAATCGTCCAATTAAAAACGGCCGGGTTTTACCGGCCGTTTTTTTCAAAACAGGAAAGGCGCGTTCAGCTATCGGTTTCGAGAAAACTCTTCAGCTTTTCAGAGCGCGAAGGATGGCGCAATTTTCGCAGCGCTTTGGCTTCGATCTGGCGTATGCGCTCGCGCGTGACGTCGAATTGCTTGCCGACTTCTTCCAGCGTATGGTCGGTATTCATCTCAATGCCGAAGCGCATGCGCAGGACTTTTGCTTCGCGCGGCGTGAGAGAGTCGAGCACGTCCTTGGTGACATCGCGCAGGCTCGTGTACTGCGCGGAATCGTCCGGTGCCAGCGTTTGCATATCCTCAATGAAATCGCCCAGATGCGAATCGTCGTCGTCGCCGATCGGCGTCTCCATCGAAATCGGCTCTTTGCTGATCTTCAGGATCTTGCGGATTTTGTCTTCCGGCATTTCCATTTTTTTCGCGAGTGTCGCGGGATCCGGCTCAAGCCCGGTTTCCTGCAAAATCTGCCGCGAAATGCGGTTCATCTTGTTAATCGTCTCGATCATATGCACGGGGATACGGATGGTGCGGGCCTGATCGGCGATCGAACGGGTTATGGCCTGACGAATCCACCACGTCGCGTAGGTCGAGAATTTGTAGCCGCGGCGGTATTCAAACTTGTCTACCGCCTTCATCAGGCCGATGTTACCTTCCTGGATCAGATCGAGGAATTGTAGCCCGCGGTTGGTGTATTTTTTTGCGATCGAAATCACCAAGCGCAAATTGGCCTCGATCATTTCGCGTTTCGCGCGGCGGGCTTTGGCTTCGCCGGTGCTCATCTGGCGCGCGATTTCCTTCAATTCTTTGATCGGAATGCCGACTTCTTTTTGCAAGCCGATCAACGCTTCCTGGCGCTCGATGATCGAAGGCTTGAATTTTGCCAACAAGGCTGCATAGCCCTTGCCATGCGTGATTTCTTCGGTGATCCACTTCAGATTGGTTTCATTGCCCGGGAACGACTTGATGAAGTGCGGGCGTGGCATGCCGGAATTCTTTACGCACAATTCCTGGATCATGCGTTCACTTTTGCGCACGGTATCGACCAATCCGCGCAAGCCGTTGCAAAGACTCTCGACTTGCTTTGCCGAAAACCGGATCTGCATTAATTCGGCCGAAATTTCTTCCTGCAAATCTTTGTACGCGCGTGAACGATGGCCCTTTTCCGTGAGCACTTTGCGCATTTTTTTGTGCAGCTTGCGGATCGAATTGAAACGCGCGAGCGAATCCTGTTTCAGTTGCTCGAGGTTCGCGGCAGCAATCGAGCCGTCTTCGTCCTCTTCCTCTTCCTCGATCTCTTCGTCTTCGAGATCTTCATCGGACAATTCAGCTTCGGACACCTGATCTTCGTTCGGATCAACCAGGCCATCGATCACTTCATCGATACGCAATTCGTCGCGCTCGACTTTATCCGCAAGCGCCAAAATTTCTTCAATCGTCGTCGGGCAGGACGAGATCGCGTGGATCATGTGCTTCAGGCCATCTTCGATGCGCTTGGCGATCTCGATTTCGCCCTCGCGCGTCAGCAACTCGACCGAGCCCATTTCGCGCATATACATGCGCACCGGATCGGTGGTGCGACCGAATTCGGAATCGACCGACGAGAGCGCCTGCGCGGCTTCTTCTTCGGCGTCGTCATCGTCGGCGGCGGGCGGCGCGGCTTCGTTTAGCAGAAGTGTTTCAGCGTCGGGCGCGGCATCGTACACTTGGATGCCCATGTCGTTGAACGTGGTGGTGATGGCCTCAATTTGTTCGGCATCCACCACATCGGGCAGGTGATCGTTGATCTCGGCATAGGTCAAAAAGCCGCGTTCTTTGCCCAGCGTGATCAGGCTTTTCAGTCGCGTTTTCTGCGCTTCAACGTCGACCGGCACCTTGGCATCGCGGGCGGCTTTGAAACTGCTGATCGAGATTTCGTCTTGTTCGCGAGCGCTTTTTGGTTTGCGGGCCATGTTGTCGAATCCGTCGCTTGAGAGTGCGGCTGTTGAGAAAAACCGCGATTGCGGAAAGGGTCACCCGCGAACTACGGGCGTCGGCGATCAGGCACGCCGCAAGGCTCGTGGAACGGGGAACCGTACATTTTAACCGAATTCGGATTTTTCCGAAAGCAGGCAGTGAATCTTGGGATAGAAGCCGGGTTATTCAAGCTGCTCGCGGGTGTTACACGCTAATTCAAGCCCATCTCCTGCGCGCGGCGCAAGATGTCGCGCTTTTTGCCGGCGGCAATGGCTTCGTCGCGCAGGCGCGCGAGCGCTTCGTCAAATTCGGCGTCGAGATCAAAATCGGGGTTTACCGCGTCCATGTTGGTGAGCAAGGGGTGATGCGCGGCGCGGGCCAACTCGGATTCATCGGCGGTGCCACGAAAATGCTCAATCACTTGCGCTTGCGAGACCTCGAAGTCGTGGTCGCGCACGAACGCGGCGACGCGTGACGCAACCCCAACCGGCGACGTATCGTCATCGGCGAGAGAGATGTCGAAACGCCCGGCGAGCGATGGCTTCAATAGGATACGCGCGATGATTTGCGCGGCGAGGCCGGCAGGTGCCGTTTTTCTTTTGGGGACGGGTGCGCCGGGTTCGGGTCCGCGGAATCGACGCGGCACGAATGTGCGATCGCCTTTTGCCCGACCCTGCGAACCACCGGAAGGAAACGACGATGCCTCGCGTTGTGCAGTGTCACCCAACGGCGCGCTGCCTGCCGTGATCGGAATCAGGCGCTGGATTTCAACTACGCCAAGGCCGATGATGTCCGCGAGTTTTCGCTGCAGCATCATCGCCAATGCTGGTGCGGCGATTTGTGATATGAGCGGCTTCGCGAGCATCAGTAATCGCGAGCGGCCTTCTTCATTAGTCAAATCGACCTGCGAAGAAAGTTCATCAAACAGGAACGCGGACAACGGTTTCGCATTCTTGAGTTCGGACAGAAACGCCTCTTTGCCAAGGCGCCTGACGAAGGTGTCAGGATCGTCTTCAGCGGGCAGAAACAGGAAACGCACATCTTTGCCGTCCGCGACCACCGGCAACGATTGTTCAAGCGCGCGCCATGCCGCTTTGCGCCCCGCCTTGTCGCCATCGAAACAGAAATTCAGACAGTCGGCCATGCGCAGCAGTTTTTGCAAATGAGTTGGCGTGGTTGCCGTTCCGAGTGTCGCCACTGCGTTCTCAACGCCGCTTTGCGCGAGCGCCACCACATCCATATAGCCTTCGACCACAATCGCCGTTTGTGAATCGCGAATCGCGCGGCGCGCTTGAAACAAGCCATACAATTCGCGGCCTTTTTCAAACAGGGCCGTCTCGGGCGAGTTCAAATACTTAGGCTCGCCGACACCGATGACGCGCCCGCCGAAACCGATGACGTTGCCGCGCGCATCCAGAATCGGAAACATCACCCGGTCGCGAAAACGGTCGTAGCGTTTGCCTTCATCGTTGTCGATGACGAGACCGCATTCGTTAAGCGCTGTGGCGGTGTAATCCTCGACCGCACCTTTTAGGCCCTGCCAATCATCGGGCGAGTAACCGATGCCGAATTTGGCAGCGATTTCGCCGGATACACCGCGCCCCTTGAGGTATTCAATTGCCTTTGGGGTGCGTTTCAATTCCTGCCGGTAGAAATTCATCGCGGCCATCATCACTTCGCCAAGACTCGCAGCAACTTTGGCGCGCTCAAGCGATTCTTCGCGATTCGCTTCAAGTGGCAAGGTCATGCCGACGTTTTCCGCGAGCTCTTGCACCGCGTCGCGGAAGCCCATTCCTGAATATTCCATCAGAAACGAAATCGCGCTGCCATTCACGCCGCAGCCAAAGCAATGGTAGAACTGCTTGGTTGGCGAGACCGAAAAACTCGGTGTTTTTTCGTTGTGAAACGGGCAGCAGGCGGAATAATTCTGCCCGGTCTTCTTGAGTTTGACGTGTTTGTCGATCACATCGACAATATCGACGCGCGCGAGCAATTGCTGGATGAAGTCCTGCGGAATCATGCGGCGATTATACGACTCGCAAAAGAGTCGACTTGACGGCGGATCGGCTTGTGAAATTCAATAGGCGCGCACTTAACCGAGTCTGGCTTTAACCAATGCGGAGAGTTTGCCCATGTCTGCTCGTCCAGCAACTTTGGGCCGCAACGCATTCATGACTTTGCCCATGTCTTTCGCAGTGTTGGCACCCGCTTCTGCGATGACTGCTTCGAGAATGGCATTGACATCGGCATCCGACAATTGCGCCGGCATGTACGCCGACAGCACACCTACTTCGAATTGTTCTTTCGCCACCAAATCAAGTCGATTGCCCGCCGTGTACTGGTCAATCGAATCCTTGCGTTGCTTCAACATTTTTTCGATGATGGCGAGCACCATATCGTCGGTCAGCACGACGCGTTCGTCGACTTCTTTTTGCTTCAACGCCGATAGTAACAAACGAATCGCGGCGAGCTTCTCGGTCTCGCGCGCTTTCATGGCCGTTTTCATGTCTTCGGTGATTTTTTCGCGCAAACTCATATTGTGACTCCATGAAAGAAAAAAGGCAGGGGACGTTGGTCACCTGCCTCAAAAATTCGGAATTTCCGAACCGACTAATACAGCTTCGGCGGCAGCATTTGACTGCGCAGACGTTTGAAGCGGCGCTTAACGGCGGCGGCATGCTTGCGCTTGCGCTCGGCAGTGGGCTTTTCGTAGAACTCGCGGGCGCGAAGTTCGGTCAGAAGACCGGTCTTTTCAATGGCGCGTTTGAAGCGGCGCAGGGCCACATCGAACGGCTCATTCTCTTTCAATCTAACTAACATTCAAATTACCTTTCTAGCTTTCTAGTTATGCCCAGCCAATCCATGAAAGGATTGAGGGTCGGAAGTTGCATATGCGTTGAATCCCCCTTCGCATTGCGAAGAGCCCAATATAATAACGACTTACGCGCTTTTTGCCAAGCGCCGATCTTTCTTTCATTTCTGACCGGCACCCCGTCAATGCTGATTCTCGGCCTGGAAACGTCGTGTGATGAAACGGGCGTCGCGCTCTACGATAGCGACGCAGGACTGCTCGCGCATCGACTGCATTCACAAATAGAGATGCATGCCGCCTATGGGGGTGTGGTGCCGGAACTCGCGTCTCGGGACCACATTCAACGCATGATTCCGTTAATAATAGGAACTTTGAGCGAGAGCATGCGCTCACTTCAAGATATAGACGCGATTGCCGTGACGACCGGGCCAGGGCTGGGCGGTGCATTGTTGGTTGGAACCAGCCTGGCCACGGGCTTGGCGTTCGCGCTCCGCAAACCGATCATCCCTATTCATCATCTGGAAGGCCACCTGCTTTCGCCGCTGCTATCTAAGCCAAGCCCAGAATTTCCATTTATCGCACTGTTGGTTTCGGGCGGACACACGCAATTAATCGCGGTGGAAGGGGTCGGTCGATATCAACTACTTGGTGAGACGGTCGATGACGCGGCTGGGGAAGCGTTTGACAAGACGGCAACCTTGCTGGGCTTGGGATACCCAGGCGGGCCGGCGTTGAGCAAACTCGCTGAAAGCGGCAATGCGCGGCGGTTTGCTTTGCCTCGCCCAATGTTGTCCAACGGAGATCACGACTTTAGTTTTAGTGGATTGAAGACGGCCGTGCTCACATTGAAAATGAAACTCGCCGCCGCAAATCAGTTCGATGACCGGTGCCGAGCTGATATTGCCGCCGGCTTTCAGGCGGCAGTGGTTGATGTGCTGGTGGCAAAGTCACTGTCGGCGCTGCGAGACACTGGCATGTCGCGGCTGGTGGTGTCGGGCGGCGTGGGTGCCAATCGCTGGCTGCGAAGTCAATTGAGTACCCAAGCGGAGACGCGTGGCGCGCAGGTGTTTTATCCGCCGCTGGAATTGTGTACCGACAATGGCGCGATGATCGCATTCGCGGCTGCGCTAAGAATTCAGACGAATCCCGGCTTGCTGACTGAAACACAAATCTCGTTCAACGTCCGGTCACGATGGGCACTGGCGAACGCATGAAGTAATTCACGACCCGCCACGACCGAGGCTCTTCTCGGCGGCCTCAACTTTTTCTTCCGCTTTCTTGACCGCCTGTTCGAGGGAAGCAATGCGCGCATAGTATTCGGGATTGCGAACAACGGTGTTCACGCCCGTAGGCTCCCCCTTCTTGTTACGACCGACGCGAATTTGCGTCTCGACGGGCAGCGGATCTCGACCACTTTCAAGTGCCGCCTTAGCCGCGTCCAATTCCTGTTTGGCTATGTCGAACGCTTCACGCAGCTTTTCGCGCACGCGAATGTCCTCAGCCACGCGGCCTTTCATGTCTTCCAATCTTCGTTCGTCGCTCTCGCGGGCACCTTTCGGTGCGTTGATTATGTTGGCCGAGGGGTCGCTCGTCACTTGCTGCGCAGTCTCGCCTTTTTTAGGCGCCTTGTCGGAGTACGTCACTTTTCCATCCTTGTCTGTGTACTTCCACAGAACTTGCGCATTGACGGTGACCGTCGCCGTCAACCCGACGAGACACGTCAATATGCAAAAAAGTTGGATGGCCTGCTTAGGTTGTCGCATAGTCTTTTTCCTTGATGGTTGGTGTGCGTGCGCGGGAGCACACGGCGCAACCCGAGTCACGCCGATAGCGTACCGATTGCCAAGTCATGTCGCGCGCGTCGAGCATCAACAGGCGACCCAAGAGTACCTCGCCGATGCCCGTCAAAAGTCGGATCGCCTCGGCAGCCTGCATCGCGCCAATAATACCGACCAGCGGCGCGAACACGCCCATCACTGCGCACCGCTCTTCCTCTGCATCGGCTTGTTCGGGAAACAAACAGTGGTAACAAGCGCCACCGACAACACGTGGATCAAAGCTGGTGATCTGGCCATCAAACCGAATACCCGCGCCGGAAACCAAGGGCTTGCGATACTTTACGGAAGCCCGGTTGATTGCGTGTCGGGTCGCGAAATTATCAGAACAATCGAGAATGACATCAGCACCTTCGACGTGGTAATCGAGTGCCGCGCCAGCAAGCCGTTCCGGGATGACGTCAACGTTAACGTTCGAATTAATGTTGCCAATGCACCGCGCCGCAGATTCCGCCTTGTTCACACCGATGGTGTCTTCGCGATGAATGATTTGACGCTGAAGGTTGGTCAGATCCACCACATCGCCATCGGCCACACTGATATGCGCAACCCCGGCCGTCGCGAGATAAAGCAGCGCTGCCGACCCCAAGCCGCCCGCACCGATTACCAGCGCCCGCGACTCTGACAATACCTGTTGCGCCTCAATGCCGAATTCGTTTAAGAGGATGTGGCGGCTATAGCGAAGCAGGTCTTGGTCGTTCATGACTTTAGCCTTCTCTTCGCCTCATTCGACCCGTATCCAGCCTGTACAGTCAAGCACCGCCAGGATATACGTGCCGACGTGAATTTATTTCTTGGTTTCAATCGCCTTTGGAGCGGCGCGGGCCGAATTATTTCCGGCATTGGCGAGCAACGCGCGCGGACTCGCTGCGACCGGCAAGCCTTTCAATTGATTCAGCGCTTGCTGAAGAACGAAATCGATCGGTTTGCCGTCGCTGCCATTGAGCGGCGAGTACTCCACCGGCTTTTGATCTGCCTCGGCGGCGGATTTTGTCGCTTTCGCAACGGCCCCATTGATACTGGCGCTGGTCCCCGTCACTGATCCCTTTGCCGTTTTGTCTTCCGGGAGCACCAATTTGTCCAGCTTCGCCTTAAGGGCGTCGGCGGCCTTCTTTTCATCTTCGCCAACCAAGTGCCGATCAAGATCCGCTTCACGCATTGCCATGCGCTGTGATCCATCATCCACCGCTATATCGGGCTCGATGCCTTTTGCCTGAATCGAACGGCCATTCGGTGTGTAATAGCGTGCAGTGGTCAATTTGATGGCGCTGCTGTTGCCCAGGGGCAAAATCGTCTGTACAGAACCCTTGCCGAACGTCTGCGAGCCCATGACGCTGGCGCGTTTGTGATCCTGCAAGGCACCCGCAACAATTTCGGACGCGGATGCAGTGCCATTATTAACGAGCACAATCATTGGCACATTCTTGATCGAGGGCGGCAACTTGGCCAAGTAATCCTCGCGGCTCGCGCTGCGCAGGTAATTTTCCTTCCTCGCATGCAAGCGCATCTTGGCGTCCTCAACGCGACCGTCGGTGTACACAACGAGCGCATCTTTTGGCAGGAATGCCGCCGACACGGCAACCGCCGCATTCAGCAAGCCGCCCGGATCATTGCGCAAATCCAGCACCAGCCCTTTGAGGCTGCCGCTGTTCTGTTTGTAAACATCGTTGACGGCACGTACCAGTTTCTCGCCAGTCGCCTCTTCAAACTGGGTCAGGCGAATCACCGCATAGCCGGGATCCAGCGTGCGTGAGCGTACGCTTTGAATCTCGATCTTGGCGCGCTTGACGTTGAACACAAGTTCCTTCGCTTCGCCGCGGCGCATGATTGTCAACACCGCCTCGGTGCCAGCGTCGCCGCGCATGCGCTTCACCGCCTCCGTTAGCGATAGTCCACGCAAACTGGTCTCATCGACCTTGATAATGAAATCGCCCGATTTGATACCCGCCCGATAGGCAGGTGTATCGTCGATCGGCGATATGACTTTCACAAAACCATCTTCAACGCCGACTTCTATGCCAAGCCCGCCGAACGTACCGGTGGTGGCGGTCTGCATTTCCTTGTAAGCATCGGCATCGAGAAACGCCGAGTGCGGATCAAGCCCGGTCAACATACCGTTGATGGCTTCCTTGATCAGGCGCTTGTCGTCTACGGCTTCGACGTAATCGCTCTTGATTCGACCAAAAACCTCGGAAAGCATCCGGACTTCTTCGATCGGCAGGTTGAGCGTCGTGCTCTGCTTTTCCGCGACCGCCGAGAAATTGAGACTCAACAACACGCCGGCGATTCCGCCAATGCCGACCAGTCCCGCCGCTTTCATCCGATTGCTGATTGTGTTGCTCATCACTTCCCCGATTAGTCGCCCAGCTTCGGCCAATAAATTGTTTCCGAGACGCTCATTTCCCCACCCATTTCATGGGGTCAAATGGTTTGCCTTCATGGCGCAATTCAAAATATACACCCGATTCCGGCGCGCCGCCCGATGACCCGACGGACGCGACCGTTTCACCGCTCTGCGTTGCATCGCCCACATGCTTGAGCAAACTTTCATTGTTGCCATACAGACTCATGTAACCGCCACCGTGATCGACGATCAGCAGATTTCCGAAACCGCGCAGCCAATCCGCATACACCACCTGACCGTCGGCAACTGCATGCACCGCATAACCGTTTTCAGCTTTGATGAATAAACCCTTCCAGGTCACACCGCCATCTTCTCTTGGGCTACCAAACCGGCCTTGAAGTTCCCCACGCACCGGTAATTTAAGCCGGCCCCTCAGCGCCTCGAAAATGTTGCCGGCGAGCGACGCATCCGCGACATGCTCGATCACTTCGCCTTTCTTTGGCAGGCTGCTGTATTTGCCTTCAGCTTTTCCGTCGCTACGCCGTTGGTCGCGATTCCTAGCGATCGCTTTCGCCAATTGTTCGACCAGCTTTCCCAATCGATCTTCATCGCGTTTCAATCGGCCAATTTCGCGCCGCCCTTTGGTGATATCGCCCTTGATCCGCGCGAACAGTTTTTGTCGAACGTGACGCTCAGTTTGCAGCGCGGCTCGCGCTTTTCGTTGCGCGTCTGCGTTCGCGGTCAATTCCTGCTGCTGCAAACGCGTGGTGGATTCCAGTTCCGCCAGATTCGCAGCACTCTTTTTTTGACGCGCGATCAAATCCGCTCGCATGCGCGAGACGTAGCCGAGATATCGCATCCGGCGCTCAACCTCGCCCACATCCTGGCCATCAAGCAGCAGCCGCAAGCCATCGGTATTGCCATGCATGTATTGATGGCGGATTAATCGACCCAGCAAGTCCTGCTGGCGGGCGGCGTCGGCCTTCGCTTCGTCGGCTGCGCGTTTCAATTCGGCAAGACTTTGCGATATTCGCGCCTGCTCCCGGCCGAGCATTGCCAGATTTCGATTTGCCTCGCTGATGGATTTTTCCGACGCGCTCAACGCGTCGGCCGCCTCCGAGCGCGATTCCTCGCTCTTTACGAGATCGCGCTGGAGTTTTTCGATGCGCTCGCGCAATTCGCGCAGTTCGCGCGCTTTGTCGGTCGTTTCCGCCGGCGCGGCAAACGCCATCGTAATGGCACAACACACGCACGCAAGCGGCGCGCAAACGTTTAGCACGCGGGTGATCCACGCGGAGAATCGGGGTGTTCGGTTGCGCGATTGCGTGCCATGCATGATGCGACATTCAACGTCGCCCCGCATCACGCCTGCGGCATCGGTCACAACGATACGTCGTCAGGCATGCGGCGCGCGCCCTTGAGCGGCCACTGCCGCCTGCGCTTTCGCGATCTCAGCCTGATCGCCCAAATAGTAGTTGCGGATCGGCTTCAATTCATCGGTCAATTCGTAGACCAATGGCACTGCGGTCGGAATATTGAGATCGACGATGGCGTCGTCGGAAACGCCGTCGAGGTGTTTGACAAGCGCACGCAGACTATTGCCGTGTGCGGCGATGATGACATTCTTGCCGGCACGAATTTGCGGTGCGATTTCCATTTGCCAATACGGTACCACGCGCTCCACGGTGTCCTTCAGGCATTCCGTTATGGGCAATTCTTCCGGTAATAACGATGCATATCGCAAATCGTTGGAGGGATGACGAATGTCAGTGGCAGCCAATGCCGGCGGTGAGATCGCATAACTGCGCCGCCAGATGAGCACTTGCGCGTCGCCGAATTTTGCAGCGGTTTCGGTTTTGTTTAAGCCTTGCAAATCGCCATAGTGGCGTTCATTCAGGCGCCAGTGCTTGACAACCGGCACCCAGCGACGATCGAGCGCCTCTTGCACGATCCACAGTGTTCGGATGGCGCGCGTCAAGAGTGAGGTATAGGCCAGATCGAAATCCAGGCCTTCGCGCTTTAGCGCCGCCGCCGCGCGAATGGCTTCCTGAACGCCTTTTTCGGTGAGGTCGACGTCGGTCCAGCCGGTGAATCGATTTTCCAGATTCCAGGTGCTTTCACCGTGGCGCATCAAAATGAGTTTTTTCATGGGGATTTGCGATGAATGGATATATTGATTTTCGGAAATTTATCCCGCATATGTCTTGGCACGGGTTGGCTGAAGTCGCTGAAAAACCGGGATTTTCCACAACTTGTTGGTAAAATATCAGGTTTTCGACACGCGCCAATCATTGCGCCACAATTTGCGCTGGTTTTTACGCGCAATTCCATTCACTTCGTTTTCCCTGAATTGCTTTAAATGGTCGATTTTGTTTCTCAAAATGTCATGCTGGTCATGTTGTTCCTCGTGAGCGGCGGCCTGCTGCTATGGCCGTCAATCGCCAAAATCACCGGCGGTGGCGCGCGCGAAGTCGGCACGCTTGAAACCACGCGCTTCATGAACACCGGCAACGCGCTGGTGCTCGATATCCGTGACAACGCGGAGTTCAACGGTGGACGCATCCCCAAATCGAAAAACATACCCTTGGCAGAAATCGACAAGCGCGTCGACGAAATCAGCCGATTCAAGGATAAACCGGTGATCGTAACCTGCCGCAACAACATGCGTGCGACGGCAGCGGTGAAGCTTTTGAAGAAACATGGTTTCACCGATGTCTATCAATTGTCCGGCGGATTCGGTGCGTGGCAGCAAGCCAGCCTGCCCACCGAGAAATAACACCATGGCAAAAGTCACCATGTATTCGACGGCGGTTTGCCCATTCTGCCAAATGGCGGAACGGTTGCTATCGTCGAAAGGCGTCGCCACCATCGAGAAAATTCGCATTGATCTCGACCCCGGGAAACGTGCTGAAATGATGGAAAAAACCGGTCGGCGCACGGTACCGCAGATTTATGTCGGCGAAAACTACGTTGGCGGTTTTGACGATTTGTCCAAGCTCGACCGCGCCGGCGGACTAGACGCCTTACTGGCCGCCTGAATTCACGCCCCCTTTCGTTTTTGCAACTATCTCACCCAGAAAATTTCACCAAGGAAAACACATGACCGACGCCATTGACCAGAACCAGCCCGTTTATTCGATCGAGAAAATTTACGTGAAGGATCTGTCGCTCGAAATCCCGAATGCCCCGCAGATTTTCCTTGAACGCGAAGCACCGAATGTCGATGTACAACTCCATCACAGCTCGATGAAAGTCGATGAGGGCGTTTATCAGACCGAACTCACATTGACCGTTACGGCGAAGATTGGTGAAAAAACCATGTTTCTGGTCGAAGCCAATCAGGCCGGCATTTTCGCGATCCGCAATGTGCCCGAGGCGGATCTGGAACCGATTCTTGGCATCGGCAATCCGAATATTCTCTACCCATACGTCCGCGAAACGGTTTCCGACGCGATCGTACGTGCGGGATTTCCACCGGTGCTGCTGAATCCGGTGAATTTCGAAGCGCTCTTTCAGGCGCAAAAGCAGCATGAAGCACAGCAAGCCGCCGCACCTGCTGCCGCACCGCTGGTCACGCACTAGTCGATCGTCATTTGATGCAAAATAGCGTCATGAAAAAATTCATGACACTTCGAAGCGCCGCCGTTTCCATGGCGGCGTTTTGTTTGGTGCCGACGCTCACTTTCTCGCAGACGCCGGCACTAGCGTCGGTATCGCCGATCGCCGTGCCATTCATTTCCATTGGCGATCAGCCGGCGATTCTCTACGACGGCCCTTCCGGCAAAGCCAACAAAGTTTTCATCTTGTCGCGACATTACCCATTGGAAGTGCTGGTCAAACTCGACAAGTGGACAAAAGCGCGCGATGCAGAAGGCGCGATAGGCTGGATAGAAAATAGCGCGATCGGTTCCCGACGTCACGCGATGGTCGCAATGGCGGTCGCTGACATTCGCGCCATGCCATCAACTACTGCGCCGTTGATATTTGAGGCACAACGGGGTGTGCTATTGGAAATCACTGGGCCGGTAGCCGATAGCTGGCTGCCGGTGCGTCATCGCGACGGTCAAGCCGGGTTCGTGCGCGCAGCACAGCTCTGGGGTGGTTGAAATGGTGCGCGCGCGATGAAAATCGCGGTGCTGGGTGCTGGTGCGTGGGGTAGCGCACTCGCCATTTCGTTTGCCGAAAGACATGTCGTGTCGCTTTGGGGCCGTGACGCCGCACAACGAGAGCAGCTTGCACGCGCACGTTGCAATGAACGTTATTTGCCGCAGGTCGCGTTTCCAGCTGCATTGAATGTCGCCGCGCAATTGGCCGACGCCCTGACAAGCACCGATCTAGTGCTGATTGCGACATCAACCGATGGACTCGCGCCAACGCTTGAAGTCGCGAAGTTGGTACAAGCGCCGATTCTCTGGGTATGCAAGGGGTTTGATCGCACAACGGGAAAATTGCCACACGAAACGGTCATCGAATCGATGGCAGCAGGCACGCGCTTCGGTGCGCTGAGCGGCCCCAGTTTCGCGGTGGAAGTCGCGCGCGGATTGCCCTGTGCGTTGACGCTCGCGGCCAATGATGTTGAACTCGCGCGGCAACTCGCCGCCGAACTCAGCGGGCCTGCATTGCGAATCTACTCGAGCGATGACCTGATCGGCGTGGAGCTCGGTGGCGCGCTCAAGAACGTGATGGCGATCGCGGCGGGAATTTGCGATGGCATGAAGCTTGGCATGAATGCGCGCGCGGCACTCATCACCCGCGGGCTTGCCGAAATGGTTCGGCTGGGCGTGGCCATGGGCGGCAAAGCGGAAACCTTCATGGGTTTGACCGGCCTGGGCGACCTGGTTCTCACCGCCACAGGTGATTTGTCGAGGAATCGCGCGGTCGGCATCAAATTGGCCGAAGGTAAGCAATTGGACGTTATATTGTCCGAGCTCGGGCACGTCGCGGAAGGCGTCAATTCCGCCGCGACCGCGCGGGCACTTTCAAAACAACATCGTGTTGATATGCCGATCACGGAGGCGGTCAACGCCGTACTATTCGATAGCGCCGATCCGCGTGAAACGGTAAAGCGTCTGTTGTCCCGCGAAACCAAGGCGGAGGCGCGTTAAGCCGCTTCTGCCCTGCCCGATCATCCCTTTCACCCAGGAACTCATCATCCATGCCTCCTAAGCCTGCCGCTAAAAATTCCGCCAAAGCGTCCGCGAAATCGAAGCAAGAATCCAAACCCCCCGCCGCCAAACGCGTCGCCTTGCAAGCAGTCGCTGCACGGCTGCATCCGCAGTTGACAGCCGCACAAAAAGCCGATGTTTTGATCGAGGCGCTACCGTATATCCAGCGATTCTGGGACAAAAACATCGTCGTCAAATACGGCGGCAACGCGATGACCGAGGTCGCCTTGCAGGAAGATTTCGCCGAAGACATCACATTGCTGAAATTGATCGGCATGAACCCGGTGGTGGTGCATGGCGGCGGACCGCAAATCAATCGTACGCTGGAGAAAATCGGTAAGCAGGGGCAATTCATCCAGGGCATGCGCGTCACCGACGACGAGACGCTCGATGTTGTCGAAATGGTGCTGGGCGGATTGGTTAATCAGGAGATCGTCACCCTGATCAACAAGGCCGGCGGCAAAGCGGTGGGATTGACCGGCAAAGACGGCAATTTCATCCACGCGCGCAAGATGACAATTCCGTCGAAAGAGGACAAGCGCAAGAAAATCGACATCGGCCTCGTCGGCGAAGTGGTGAAGATCGATACCGGCATTATTGATCTCCTTGACACCGAAGACTTCATTCCCGTTATCGCGCCGTTGGGCGTGGATGAGAAAGGCACGGCGTACAACATCAACGCCGATATCGTCGCCGGGAAAATCGCCATTGCATTACAAGCGGAAAAACTTATTCTGCTGACCAACACGGCCGGCGTGCTCGACAAAAAAGGCAATGTACTGACCGGCCTCACGGCGGCCAAGGTTGCTGAATTGATCGCCGACGGCACGATCTCTGGAGGCATGTTGCCGAAAGTGGATTGCGCGCTGGATGCGGTGAAGAATGGTGTCAGGACCGCGCATATTATCGATGGCCGGGTGCCGCATGCGTTGTTGCTGGAAGTACTCACGAGCGAGGGTGTGGGCACGCTGATTCGCGGCGCGAGTGCAAATCGGGGGCAAGGACGTTAAGAACGATAGCGCGAAGTGGCGGGAATGAAACGCCAATATCGGCGAGGCATTTGAGGTCTTTTGCTCTGTTAGGGCGCGCCGGTGCTTGGTTTATGCACGTTTTCGCTAACAACGTTTGAGGCAGAAATGATCTATTCGCTTGGTGCCAAAACACCCCAACTGTTGGGCAACAACTTCGTTGCACCCAATGCAGTGGTGATCGGCGACGTGGTGCTTGGCCGCAACACCAGTATCTGGTGGAACGTGGTCATCCGCGGCGACAATGACCGCATCACGCTGGGTGAGAACGTCAATATTCAGGATGGCTCGGTCCTGCATACCGATGACGACGTGCCGCTCACGCTCGACAATAATGTCAGTGTCGGGCACATGGCGATGCTGCATGGTTGCACGGTGAAAGAAGGCTCGCTGATTGGCATCAAGGCGGTGGTGTTGAACCGTGCGGTGATCGGACGCGATTGCCTGATCGGCGCCAATTCCCTCATTCCCGAAGGCAAAGTTATCCCGGATCGCTCACTGGTGGTGGGCTCACCGGGAAGGGTGGTTCGCACGTTGTCGGACGACGAAGTGAAAATGGTTCGCGGAATTTCACAACACTACGTTGATAACGCGGCGCGCTATTTTCGCGATCTTGTCGCGGTCAAGCCCGCAGTCAATTCATAACGCGCCGGTTAAGAAACCGTTTCGCCATGTCGTCTCCTACACTTCATCGCGCAACTATTCCCGCAAACGTCGTTCATTCGAGTCGTAACCCGGTCGGGCACGGTGCGTTGCTCATTTACGTGATGGCGATCGTCTATGCGAGCCTGAATCCTTTTTTCGGTTGGCGCGCGCCGGAATCGTTCGGCCTCATTGTGTGGCCGCGCTATCACAGCGCCTTCGATATCGTTCTAAACGTGCTTTCGTATATTCCACTGGGCGGCATGCTGGCGGCCGTGCGCATGCGCGAGGCGGGTCGAAAGAATTCCATCGCGGTGGTGATCGGTGGCGTGACGCTTGCGGGATTTGGTTTGTCATTCGTCTTGGAAAGCCTGCAAACCATGTTGCCGGTACGGGTCGCCTCGCCGGTTGATCTCATTGCAAACACGTTGGGTGCCCTCATTGGGGCGAGCTTGCTCACCACACATTGGGGCCGCGCCGCGCTCGCTCTCACGATTGCCTGGCGGCATCGACACTTCGCGACCGGTGATGAAAGCAGTTGGGGATTGGTATTGTTGGGCGCCTGGTTTGTGGCGCAACTGAATCCGCTCATCCCCTACTTCGAGGCCGGCCGCATTGCCTATCCGGCCGACCTTACTGCGCCGCCCATGTCGTCGACGTATGACTTGCTGGTGTTGCTGCCGCAAACGGTGGGCATCGCATTGAATGTTTGCGGCTTCGCGTTATTCTTGTCGCTGTTGTTGCGCGCCGAAAAACGCGCAATGCCCGGTGTGTTATTGATCGTCGCGCTAGGTTTCATCACCAAAATTGCGGTGGCCACTTTGATGCTGAAAGCGCCGCAGCTCGCTGCCTGGCTGGGACCGGCGACGATTATTGGGCTTAGTGCCGGCCTGCTGATCTTTGCGTGTTTTTCGCGCATTGGTTACCGCTGGCGCGCGTTCTGCGCGACGCTATTTATCTTTGCCGGCGGATTGATGGCGAAAATGTCCAGCATTTACGGGGCTTTTGATGAGACGCTACGATTGTTCAATTGGCCGCACGGCCACCTGACCAGCTTCGCCGGTCTCACGCGCTGGCTGCATGAAACCTGGCCACTGCTTGCGTTTTTGCTTGCGGCATGGATATTTGTCAGACACCGCCAAACTCGATAGATAATGCCGCCTTCTCCTTGAAAGATTCGAAAATGGGCTACTACAAGCACCACGTGTTTTTCTGTGTGAACGAACGCGACGATGGCCGCGAATTCTGCAATCAGCACGACGCCGAGGGGGTGCGCGGCTACGCCAAAGATTGCGTGAAAAAGCTGAACATGAGCGGGCCGGGGAAAGTGCGCATCAATACCGCCGGTTGTCTGGATCGCTGCTCGGAAGGGCCGGTGATGGTGGTGTACCCGGATAACGTCTGGTACACCTACGTCGACAAGAACGACATCGATGAAATCGTCTCCGAACATTTGCAAAATGGCCGCGTTGTTGGGCGGCTGAAAATCTAGTTTGCAGCAATGGGCGCTGCGCAAGTGTTGAAATCGTTGATTGCCGGGCCTGCGGGTGCCATCGAGATCGCCGCGCATTCGCCAGAAGGGCCACCGCGCGCCAATGCCATCGTCGCGCATCCACATCCCTTGTTCGGCGGCAGCATGGACAACAAGGTGGTGACGAGTGTTGCGCGCGCCTGTGTCGATGCCGGTGCGGCAACATGGCGATTCAATTTTCGTGGCGTCGGTGCCACTGAAGGCGCACACGATGAAGGCCGCGGCGAAACCGATGACATGCTGGCTGTGATCGCGCATGCGCGCGCCGCACATCCGGCGCTTCCGCTATGGATTGCCGGTTTTTCCTTCGGTGGCGCGGTCGCGTTGGCCGCCGCCGGTCAGGCAAGCGCCGAGGAATTGATTCTGGTTGCGCCGTCTTTGAAGCGGCTTGCACAATGGCAATCGACAATCGCAGAAATATCGCCCCCTGCGAACACGCTGGTGATTCACGGTGAACGCGACGAAACCGTGCCGCTCGCAGATTCAATCGAATGGGCAAGATCGCGCGAAATCCCGGTGACAGTGATTCCCGGCGCAGATCATTTTTTCCATCAGCGACTGCATTTGATCCGACTTATCGTTTCGCGCTGGCTGCCGGCACCGAAGTAGTCCCCGCCGCCGGTCGCCCGTCAACTTGCCACCCGACGTGTTTATAGGTTGCGGCAAAAGTGTGCGCGAGTTCATAGTTAGGCCGGATTTTTCCCGCCATACTCAAGGTCACGCAGCTGTTTTGTGATCGAACCATCGCCGGGAAAATTTGTGCTCAACGTCATTCCGCTATTTTGCAATCTCTCGCCTTCGCAGCTCGAAAGCATCGGCTCGCATCTGGCCTTTCGCGTTTTCGAAAAAGGCAACGTGATAGTGCGTCAGGGTGAGGTGGCGGACACTATCTTCATCATTGTCGCGGGGCAAGTGAAGGTCTACATCCACGACGACCATGATGGGAATAAAGAAGTTATCGTCAGCACGCTCGGCGCGGGCGATTTTTTCGGCGAAATCGCGATGTTCGACAAGGAACCGCGCTCCGCCAATGTGGCCGCCACCGAGCGTACGCACGTGCAGATGCTATCCTTCGCCGCCTTTCAGCGGGTGATCGAGCAATCGCCAGATATGGGGCGTAGAGTCATGGCCACTCTGGCGGCCCGCTTGCGTCATGCGGATCGGCAAATCGGTACGCTGGCGTTGATGAATATTTCCAGCCGCGTGTCGCGCACGCTGCTCGAGCTCGCGATCATGTCGAATGGCCATCGTGTCGTCGGCGAGCCGTTCACGCAAAAGGATTTGGCCGGCATGATTGGCGCTTCCCGCGAGATGGTCAACCGCACACTGAAAGCACTGACCGAACAAGGCTACATCGCGGTGCACCGCAAATCGATCACAATTTTGAATGAGAATATGCCGGTAGGTCTATAGGCGGCACGTTTCAGGGATCGGTATTCACGCCCGAATTCGAAAAAAAGCCCGCATATTCGCGGGCTTTTTTCTGTCAACGATTGAGACTCAACGATACTTGACGCTGCATCCGTAGGGTTGCGTGGATGCAATCGTCACCGGCTTTCCGGACTTTGATTCTTCCACCGCCGCGACCAGATAATTTTTCGCGCCTTTTACATCCTCAAGTCGGGTCGAGCGTTTGTCGTCGATCGCACCGGCATACACCAACGTGCCGGCGGGATTGACCACATACATGTGCGGTGTGGTTTTGGCCGCGTATTCAATTCCGACCTTGCCTTCGGCATCCATCAGGTACGCATCGGGCGAGGCTTTTTTCTCGGCCAGATAGCGCGTCAATTTGTCGGCGCTATAAAAATCTTGATGCGTTGGGTTGGTTGAATTGATCGACAACCACACGGTATCTTTCGCGTCATATTTCGATTGCAGCGAAGGCATGTTGCCGCTGTCGTAGTGTTTCACGACAAATGGGCAATTCGGGTTGTGCCACTCGAGCACCACGTGTCGGCCTTTGAAGTCGGTGAGTTTCACGGTCTTGCCATTGAGATCGTTGAGTGCGAAATCCGGTGCCGGTTTTCCCACCGAGGCCGTCGTGAGAGCGTCCCCGGCGGCACCGATCAACGTGACAAATATCGCGACGGATAATGGTTTCAACATGTCTCGCCTTTTTGATTTACTGCATGCGCTTATTCAATTCCGCATCGACCGCACCCAGGAATTCTTCGGTCGTCAGGTACGGGTGATCCGGACGAATCAGGATCGCCAGATCCTTGGTCATCCGACCAGATTCCACCACGTCCACGCAGACTTTTTCCAGCGTCTCGGCAAATTTGACCACCTCAGGCGTGCCATCCATTTTGCCGCGGAAAATCAAGCCGCGTGTCCACGCGTAGATCGAGGCGATCGGGTTGGTCGAGGTCGGTTTGCCTTGCTGATGCATGCGGTAATGACGTGTGACGGTACCGTGTGCAGCTTCGGCTTCCACCGTTTTTCCATCGGGCGACATCAGCACCGATGTCATCAAGCCCAGCGAGCCATAACCTTGCGCGACGGTATCGGATTGCACGTCGCCATCATAATTTTTGCAGGCCCACAAATAACCGCCACTCCATTTCATGTTGGCGGCCACCATGTCGTCAATCAGGCGGTGTTCGTAAGTCAGTTTGGCAGCGTCATACTTGGCCTGAAACTCGGCTTCAAAAATTTCCTGAAACAGATTCTTGAATCGACCGTCGTAAACTTTCAGGATCGTGTTCTTGGTGGAAAGATACACGGCGTAATTACGTTCCAGCCCATAGGTGAAACAGGCGCGCGCGAAACCGCGGATCGATTCGTCGAGGTTGTACATCGCCATCGCAACACCGGCACCGGGCGCCTTGAATACTTCGCGCTCAATGGGCGCGCTGCCATCGGCGGGTTTGAAGCTCATGGTCAAGGTGCCGGCACCGGGAAAATGAATGTCGGTCGCGCGGTATTGATCGCCGAAGCCGTGACGCGCGACGACCACCGGTTTGTCCCAATGGCTCACCAGCCGTGGCACATTTTTACAAATGATCGGCTCGCGAAAAATGGTGCCGTCGAGAATATTGCGGATAGTGCCGTTGGGGCTTTTCCACATTTGTTTCAGGTTGAATTCCTTCACGCGCGCTTCGTCCGGCGTGATCGTTGCGCACTTCACGGCAACACCGTATTGCTTGGTCGCCATCGCGGAATCGATCGTGACTTTGTCGTCCGTTGCGTCGCGATGTTCCATGCCCAGGTCGAAATATTTCAGATCAACATCGAGGTACGGCAAGATGAGCTTTTCGCGAATCATTTGCCAGATGATGCGCGTCATCTCGTCGCCATCCATTTCAACGATGGGGTTTTTGACTTTGATTTTGACCATGGGGAATCCTAAGGGGAGAAAAAAGGTAAAGAGGGAAGGCGTTCGGGGAAACCGAAATTATAACAAAGCACGAACCTGAGGTAGACGAGGCCAGGTCGCCAAAGTCCAATACTGGCGCGGGTTTCAGAGCATTTATGGCCGCAAAGGCCCGCCGACATTGGGTCTGCGTGTCTATACAGTCCGCGACACGCTGCGACCCTATGCCGCAGCGAATATGTGCAGTTGCACCAGCAATTGAATCTTGCTATTCGCCGCCGCCGACACCGACGTGAATTCGACACCAGTGAATTCGCGTCCGTCGATCGTCTTGCTATTCACGACCTTGCCGTACAAATCGCGCGCCTCGTAATCCACCTGCGGCAATGAAATCTCCATTTTCAGATCGGTCATGTGCGGCAATTTTTCTTCGGTTGCCATCAGCACGCCGTAGTAGCCGATGTCGTGAATGACGCCATGCATGACATGTGGCATGACGACGCTACCCTGCACCCGTTGATACCGAAACGGCAATTTGAGCGCGACGCGGTGACTGCGCCGCACTTCCTGGCGCGGAACATGCAATCCACGTGTGGGGATCGACAACACTTCATAGAGTTTCACCGGCTCCGCTTTGCCTTTGACGTTGACACTCATCGGACCCGATACCACGACATAATCGTCGGACTTGGCGTAGGTCGCTTCGCTGATCAACACCTGCCCTCGAAGACTGAATGCCTCGATGCGCGACGTGAGATTGACCTGATCGCCGATCACCGTGTATTCGGAATAGACATCCGAGCCCAGCGTTCCCGCGAGCACGTTGCCGGTGTTGATACCGATGCCCATGAATAATTCAGGCAGTCCGGCCACCCGCTGCGCGATACCGAGATCGCGCATGCACATTTGCATCTCCACCGCGCAACTCAGCGCGCGCAACACATCATCGCTGCGGCTGCCGGGCG
>JAYTUX010000501.1:0-11801 GCA_043744315.1 Betaproteobacteria bacterium
TGCCAAGATCGCCGCCGATAGCGTGCAACTCGACGGTGAAATCGTCAAGGTCAAATTCAAGGATACCGGCACGCAATTGCAGGCGCGCGACGCGATTCAGCAGAAAGTCGGCGCGAGCTATGTGGTCGCGTTGAACCTCTTGTCCAATTCGCCGGCGTGGCTGTCCAGCATCAACTCGTTGCCGATGTATCTGGGGCTGGATTTGCAAGGCGGCGTACATTTTCTGATGCAAGTGGACATGAAAGCCGCCGTCGACAAGGCGGTGGATCGCTATACCGGTGACGTTCGCACTTTGCTGCGCGACAAGAAAGTTTTTTATTCCGGCATCGCGCGCGACGGTGAAAAAGTGGTGGTTCGCTTCAAGGAGCAGCCCGAGTTGTTGCGCGGACAAAAAGAAATCAGCGCACAAATTCCGGAATTGTTGTTGCGCGAGAGTGAAGTTGGCGGTGAATTTGTCCTGACGGCGTTGATGAAGCCCGAGACCTTGAAGGCCTTGCAGGATACGGCCTTGCAGCAAAACATCACTGCGTTGCGCAAACGCGTCAATGAACTTGGCGTCTCGGAGCCGATCGTTCAACAGCAGGGGCCGGATCGCATTCTGGTGCAATTGGCCGGCGTGCAGGATCCCGGTCGCGCGAAGGATGTGATCGGCCGTACCGCGACGCTGGAATTGCGGATGACTGCTGAAGACCATATTAGCGGCGGCAGCTTTGAGCATTTTCGCAATCAGCCCGCGCCGTTCAATACCGAAAAGATGACGGGAAATCAGGGCGAAATCGTGCTCGTCAAAAAAGCCATCGTCATCACCGGCGACAAGGTCACCGACGCGCAACCGGGCTTCGATCAGCAGACGAGTAAACCCGTCGTCAATGTTCGGCTCGATGCCACCGGTGGTCGCGTGATGCTGCAAAACACGCGCGAGAACGTCGGCAAACGCATGGCGATGATCCTGATTGAAAAGGGCAAGCCGGAAGTCTTGACCTGGCCGGTCATCAATGGCGAATTTGGCCCGCAATTCCAGATCACCGGCGGATTTACCACGTCGGAAGCGAAGAACCTGGCCCTGCTGCTACGCGCCGGCGCGCTTGCGGCACCGATGGAAATTATCGAAGAACGCACCATTGGCCCCAGCCTCGGTGCGGACAATATCGAGAAAGGCAAGAATTCACTGCTGCTTGGCTTTGCGCTCATCACCGTTTTCATGATTGCGTACTACATGTTGTTCGGCGTGGTCTCGGTCACCGCACTCGCATGCAACCTGTTCTTCCTGGTTGCATTGTTGTCGATGTTGCAGGCGACGTTAACCTTGCCAGGTATTGCCGCCATTGCGCTGGCGCTCGGTATGGCGATCGACGCCAACGTGCTGATCAACGAACGCATCCGTGAGGAATTGCGCAACGGCATGTCGCCGCAAATGGCAATCCAGGCCGGTTACGACCGCGCGCTGGATACCATCATCGATTCCAATATCACCACCCTGATCGTCGGCTTGGCGCTGCTGATCTGGGGTTCCGGGCCGGTGCGTGGTTTTGCCGTGGTGCATTGCCTGGGTATTTTGACCTCGGTGTTTAGCGCGGTGATGGTGTCGCGTGGCATGGTGAATTTGATTTACGGCGGCAAGAAGAAAGTCGCGAAATTGTCGATTGGCAACGTCAATTGGCATCAGTCGAATAGCGCCGGACAATCCCCGGCAAAAGCTTAATCTGCGACCTCGCGCAACGGACCAGACAGGAAAAATCATGGAATTCTTCAGAATCAAAAAATCGATCCCGTTCAAGCGCCACGCGCTGGTGTTCAACGCGATTTCTGGCATCACGTTTTTGTTGGCGGTATTTTTTCTGGCGACCAAAGGCTTGCACTATTCGATCGAATTCACTGGCGGTACGGTGATCGAGGCGCCATTCAAGGAAGCGGCCGATTTACAGAAAATCCGCACCGAGCTCACGAACAAAGGCTTTCTTGATGTCACGGTGCAAAACTTTGGGTCCGCCAAGGACGTGCTGATTCGACTGCCTCTTCGTACTGCCGATGGCAATCAAAACGAGGCGATGGAAAAGCAGAAAAATACCATCATCGAGACTTTGATTCCGCTCGGTCTCAATTACGATCCCCAATTGGCCAAAACCGACCCCAAGGCAAATAAATTGCGTGTGGAATTCGTTGGCGGGCAGGTCGGCAAGGAATTGGCCTACGATGGCTCGATCGCGCTGCTGGCGGTGTGTATCGGCATCCTCGCGTATCTGGCGATCCGTTTCGAGTGGCGTTTTGCGGTCGCGACCATCATCGCGAATTTGCATGATGTGGTGATTATTCTCGGCTTCTTCGCATTTTTTCAGTGGGAGTTTTCATTGCCGGTGTTAGCCGCCGTCCTCGCGATTCTCGGTTACTCGGTAAACGAATCGGTGGTGGTGTTTGATCGTGCTCGCGAAAATTTCCGCAAGATGCGCAAGGCCACCACGTCGGAAATTTTTGACGCGGCCATCACCGGTACTATTTCGCGGACCATCATCACCCACGGCCTTACGCAATTGATGGTATTGGCGATGTTGTTCGTGGGTGGACCAAGCCTGCATTACTTTGCACTGGCGCTGACCATTGGCATCTGCTTCGGTATTTATTCTTCCGTGTTGGTGGCATGCCCGATCGCGAAATATCTGGGCGTCTCACGCGAGGATTTTGTGAAGCCGATCAAAAAAGAAAGCGAGCCCGAAGTTATTTCGGCGCAGCCGTAACACCAGTCTTCCACGCGACTGTCGGGCATAAGCATGGAATGGCTATTGACGGCCGTCGACGTGGTGCTGCACCTGAGCGCCTATCTCGCCGACTGGACGGCCCGCTATGGGCCGTGGATTTACGGCATCCTGTTCGTGGTGGTGTTTGCCGAAACGGGTTTGGTCGTGACGCCTTTTCTGCCGGGCGATTCGCTGCTATTTGTCGCCGGTTCGCTGGCGGCCCTAGGCAGCATGGATATTGGCGTGCTGGTGGCGATATTGTTTACCGCCGCGGTGCTGGGAAATCTCACCAACTACGAAATCGGCCGCTACTTCGGCGCGAAAATGTTTGTCGACGAAAAGTCGCGATGGCTGAATCCGCATTACATCGCGCGCACCCACGCGTTTTTTGAACGCTGGGGCGGTTTTGCGGTGGTGTTGGCGCGCTTTGTGCCGTTCCTGCGTACCTATGTGCCGTTCGTTGCAGGTCTGGGAGCGATGGCGCGCGCCACCTATATTGCCTACACTGTCTTTGGCGCGGCGCTGTGGGTGGGTTCGCTCACCTACCTCGGCTTTTTTTTCGGCAACATCCCGTGGGTGAAAACCAATCAGGGGCTGCTGGTAATTGCGATTGTGATCGTAAGCCTGATTCCGGTATTCATCGGCATTGTCAAGGCTTGGCTGGCACCTTCGTCGCCTCCGCCGGCTTGAGGCCAGTGAATTTCGCGTAATACACGGCCGCGAAATAAAACACCACCGACAACGCAATTTCAATTGACGCCAAGGTGGACGATGGCGGTTTTTCAGACCACGCGCGCACCACACCTTCGGTGAAATAAAACAAAATCATCATGCTGGCCCATTGAAAGGTGTAGCGCTTGCCACGCAACACGCCGAACAAGGGTATGAGCAGCGGCAGCACTTTCAGCATCAGCCACGAGCCGCCCGGACGCAGCGGCGCGAGTATCGTTTCCCACAGCATGCATAGTGCAATCAAGGCGACCAGCGAAATGATCGCCGCGCGTTGGCAGTCGAGCGCACTGATTTGCGGCACTCGCACTATGCCGCCAGCTTCAGTGCCGTCGTGGCAAGCCGTTTGCCCAGCGCAAACGCGATACCCTTTTCGGCTTCCGATAAATTGATATCGTTGACCGCACCGGACACATGGCTTGCACCATACGGCGTGCCGCCTTTGAGTGTGGTGGTGATCAGTGGCTCGGTGAAGGGGACGCCCACCAGCACCATGCCGTGGTGCAGTAACGGCAGCATCATCGACAGTAGCGTAGATTCATTGCCGCCGTGCTGGGTTGAGGTGGACGTGAATACGGCCGCTGGTTTGCCGGAAAGCGTGCCGCGCATCCACTCGCCGGCGGTTCCGTCGAGAAAATACTTCATCGGTGCCGCCATATTGCCGAATCGCGTCGGCGACCCTAGTGCCAGGCCGATGCATTCCGCAAGATCTTGCGCCGTCGCGTAGGGCGCGCCGTCAGGTGGCACGGCGGGTTCGGCAATCTTCGTCACCGGAGCCACCTTGGGCACCGTGCGGATCCGCGCCGAGGCGCCATCAACACTCTCGATGCCGCGCGCCACATGTCGCGCCAATTCGCGCACCGAGCCAGAATGCGAATAATAAAGAACCAGAATGTCAGACATGGTGTACGCGTTAGTGGTGAATTGGTGTGCGTTGATCGGTGCCGGTATTATACGAATCCCTTCCCGATCCATCGCCATCAACCACCTGATGAAATTTCTTCGTCAACTCTGGGACCACTTGCGCTTCATTGCGCGCCGCTTCGTTGAGGATCGCTGCCTGATGGTCGCGGGCAGTCTCACCTATACCTCGCTGTTGGCGTTGGTGCCGCTGTTCACCGTGACCATCGTGTTGACCTCAAATGTTGCCATCATTCGCAACATGATCATGCAGGTGAAAGCGTTCGCACTGAAAAACCTGGTGCCCGATGTCGGTGGTCGTGTGGTCTCTGAATACATGGAACAGTTTTCGCAAAACGCGGCGCAATTGACGGTGATCGGACTGCTTATCATTGTCGCCACGGCGATTGCGTTGATATTCACCATCGATTCCGCGTTCAACGATATCTGGCGCACCCGCCGCCATCGCGCCTGGTGGAAGCGCCTTTCCGGCTATGTTGCGGTGCTGGCATTTGGTCCGCTCCTGATCGGTGCCAGTTTGACATTGACCTCACAACTTGTTCTTTGGTCGCGGCGACTGGATCCCATGCTGCCTTCGCTCGACGATTGGTTGCTGCGGCTGATACCGTTCGGCCTGACCACCGTGGCACTGGCGCTCGCCTATCGCGTCATGCCTGCGCGTCATGTTCCCGTGCGCCATGCACTCGCCGGTGGATTGTTTGCGGGCTTATTGTTTGAAATCGTCAAACATTTATTCGTTGTGTATGTCATGCGGGTACCAACCTACAACATGGTTTACGGCGCATTTGCCAGCGTGCCGATTTTCCTGTTCTGGCTATTTTGCTGCTGGGTCGTGGTGTTGGTGGGCGCGGAAACCGCCGCCACTTTTTCCTATTTCGGGCACGATCATGCGCAGGCGGCGCGCCGCGAATCCGGCACGCAAACGCTTGACCGCGCGGGGCGAATGCTCGATGCGCTTGCCGGATCGGACACCGGCAGTGCCCAAGGCGTGATGGCGCTCCGATTCAAGGCACCGATGCCGATCGATGCCGCCGAGGATATCCTGCACGCACTCACTGAAGCGAAACTGGTGATGGTGGATCGCCGCGGACGCTACCGGCTGGCGGTCGCGCGCGAGACGATTCTGAAAGCCGACGTGCGGCGCGCACTTCTCGATTGAATCGCGCGCAAATTCGAATTCATGAATCCTGAAACTGAAACATGTCGAAGCGGCTGGTGTGCTCAATCAGCGTGGTGGCGCGCACGCGGCGCAATTCGCCGTTGTCATTCAGCTCGAATTCGCGCAAATCTGAAAACGTATCGGTGGCGGTGAGCAGGGTATCGCAATCGGCATCGGGCGTGAGCGAGTAAAGCATCAGCGCCGGCATCGGTTTGCCGCTCGAGCCGATGGTTGGCTCGATGGTAATGCTGGCCGCCGCCGGCGCGACAAGTTCGACGCCGAATTCGAGCGCATTGCCTTCGAGCAACGTGAGCCAGCGGATCACACCGACATTCCACGCGCGTCCGCCGATAAATCGCACGCCGACGATTTCGCCGACTGTGACGCTGACGTTGCCGCCTGCTTCGCGGTGCATCCTGAGTCCGTTGGCGCTCTGATTCAATACATGCCATTCCTCGATGCCGACCATTTGCGACATCGGGTCTTGCGGGATTTTCAGCAATGGAATCGTGTCGCCGTCGCGGATCGCCTGCGCGTCGGCTTCGGGATCTTCGTTGGCCGCGAGATTGGTGAAATAGCTGATTGCCTTGATACCGCTGCACAGCGCCACCGATGAATCCACCGAGTTGCGGCGAAACTGGCGCTTTGGTGGGTCGCCCCACAAGCGGATTAATCGCTGGATGAGATCGGTGATATCGTGGGTCGCGCGGCTCTTCGCGGCGGCTGCGCCGGGACCGGCTTGCGCGCGCGCGCGCTGCTGAATTTTTTCGACGAGGCGTCCTGGATGCACGATGCGTAGTACTTGGCCCGCCGGAGGGCGCCCACCTTGAATCAGCACCTTCGGCGCTTGGTCGCTGTCGAGCGCGACCACGAACAATCGCTGCGGATTCAGCCCGTCGGTATCGGTGCGAATATCGACCAGATTGCGATTCTGCCTAAGTATGTCGAGTACGCGATCCACCTCCTGAAACATCAGGCGGTATGGATCGGCGAGCGAGGCCATCAATACCTCGATGTATACATCCATCATCGACGACGATGTTTCCGCGTCAGCGATGTCGGTCAACATGCCTTGCTCGAGTGCGTACTGGTAGAGCGAATGCATTTCCTGCCAAACCCCCGCCGGCACCGGGTGATAGGTTTTGTAGCACTGCAGCATCAGTTCTCGCAGGTAGTGCATGGCGCGATACATCGGCAGCGGCAAACTTTTCTTGGCATTGAAAAACATCGATTTGCCGGATTTATCCAACAACATCATTTTGTAGGCGTAGCCGCATTGCGTGATGAGTTGGGTGGCGAAATCGAACGCTTCTTTTTGTTTGGCCGGAAGCGGCAGACTGCTGTACGCATAGACCGCCTCAAGTTCATCGAGCAAAACAACGACCACCGGGCGATAAATTTCAACCAGCGCGACCCGATCCTCAGCCGGTAGCTTTGCGTGATTCAGCGCCTCGATATTTGACGTAATCGCGCGCGTCGAATCAATGGTCTTGGTCAGCGGCAGCGATTCCACCCATTCGCGTGCTTTCTTGGGATTGATCTCGACTTCTTTCGGCAGGCTGCGAAACGATGCGGGTACGGAAAGGCTGAGCGCCATGAATTCCCCTGATTTTATTTCGTGATTCTGGCTAAAACGGTCACAATGACCGCCGCCGAAAACGGCAGTGCTATGATGCTTTTTTAATGTTTTCAGACAGGTGAATCGTTGCCACCTTCGACACTCTACCGCGTTGCCCTGAAATTTGCTCTATTGGCGCTTTGTGCCGGGTCAATGGCAGTTCATGCCTTCGACCTCAAAGACACGACAGGTGCGCCGCAACGTCTCGCGGATTTGAAAGGCCGGTGGGTTGTCGTCAATTTTTGGGCGACCTGGTGCGCGCCGTGTGTAAAAGAGATTCCTGATATCGCATTGTTTGCCAAGGAGCAGGGCGAAAAAGTACGCGTTGTCGGCGTGGCACTGGATTGGGACAATGAAAAACAGGTACTGGCATTCGCCCGCAAAGTCGGGCACAGCTATCCATTGGTGTTGGGCACCGAGGGAAGCGAGAAAACGTTTGGAAAAATGAAAGGTCTGCCGACCACGATCGTCTACGATCCCGAAGGCAAGATCGCTTACAAGAAGACCGGAACGGTTACCCGCGAATTGCTTGTACGGATCGTTAAGGGAGAAAACCCGTAACACAATAGAGTCGGTGAATTCGATAGACTCCGCCATGGGCGCGGTGTTCGGGGCATTTGTCGCTGGGAAAGCTCGCCAATGCTAGAGGTTGTGAAGTACGTCTTGCGTATTTGCGCGCGCGATAGGCGGTGGCGCATGCGATGCCTCGATGACAATTGGGCGATGTTATAGTTGGTAGCAGGGCATGCGATCCGGTGCCGCGGTCGCGAAAATGCAGGGGGAGGGTTCCATGAAAAAAATAGTCGCCCTTGGCGTCTCGATATTCATCACGATGCTGGCAGGCTGTACATCCGGCCTTGACCGAAAGCTAGACGGCAGCAGCGAAAAAGCGTTTGAGACGAGCCTCGCGGATATGAAAAAATCTGCCAAGCCAGATGACGTTGCGCGCCTCGACGATGCTTTGCGGGTACTGGCCATTACAGACGTCAGCATCGGCTACGAAGAAGGTATTGTCGGTGCGCTACGAAAAATATCGACCCGCAGCCCCGAGCAATTGGCCGACGCATTGATGCCGATCGTCAACGGCAAAAGCGGGCGCGAAATCATCGCAGCCGGGCGCAAACGCAAGCAGGACGAAGCCACCCGCCAGGCCGGTAATGTCGACCGCGAACTCGCGCAATTGCGCAAACTGCGCGAGGAAAAGAGTTCGACGAATGCCGCGCTGGCACCGATACAGGTGCTCGAACCGACGCTCCGGTTCAACAGTATCGGGCCGGAGAAAATGAGCGTGATGGATTTCAAAATCAAGAACGGTGCTGATACCGGGCTCACTTACCTCTATCTGCGGGCCACGGTGGCCGAACCAGCGGGCGGCAAGGTATTGTTCAGTGACGACGTCAAGTACAAGCTCGCCGACGAACCCTTGCTGCCGGGCAATACCAAGGCTTTGCGCCTGCCGTACTCGGGGCACGGCAAGTGGAATGCGCCGGAAATTTGGGGCAAGGACAATCTCGTGTTCACGATCGACGTCGTCAACGCGGAAAACCTGCAAGGCCAAAAACTCGCCGCCGCGTTTACGCACAAAGACAGCGAACGCCTCGCGACGCTAGAAAATACCCGCACGGCGCTCGATAAAATACTGGCGGAGAAGTGAGCCCGGCATAACCCGCATACATTATTATGAGTCGCCAACAAACGCTTGTTCTTGCCCTTCTCGTCATGCATGTGCTGCTGGCTGCGTTGTGCCTCGCAGTGGCGCGCGGCGAGCGCAAAATACCTGCGCTGCGCCTGTGGGGCTGGGGTCTAGTCATCTACGCGGTCGGCCTGGTGGTCACCATGCAGCGATTGACGCCGCCCGCCCTTTCGCTGATTGTCGGCAACTCGTTGATCGCCTGGGCGCCCATCGTCACGATCGAAGGTGTGCTCGCGAACACCGTTGCGCGAATGGCCAGGCGCTGGTCGTACGGCGCGCTTGGCGTGGTGATCGGCATTCTCATCTACGGAAACATGTTTGGCGAACCGCAACTGCTGATCAATATCTGTGCGCCGACGGCGATTGCCATCGCTACGTTTGCGTTCGGCGCGTATCACATGTTTCGCACGCCGCCGCCGGCGGCAATGCGTGCAGCGATGTTTCTCGGCGCGACGATGTTGATCGCGGTGGCGGTATGGATCATGCGTACCGCATTTATCTGGAACATTGCGGTTATCACCAACGACCGCGACAGCATCGATCTGGTCATTTCACTATTTGCGATCGCGCAAATCGTGGTGGCCGTCGCCTGCACCATGACCTTGTTCTGGATCGAAGTCCGCAAAATGGAAATGGTGCTGACCAAAGTCGCCTTCACCGATGCATTGACCGAAGTGCCGAATCGGCGAGCGATACTGAAGCAATTCAAGGAAGAAGAATCGCAGGCGGTTCGACACGGTACGCAGTTTGGTTTGATCATCCTCGATATCGATCACTTCAAGCACTTTAATGACCGCTATGGACATCTCACCGGTGACGCGGTGCTGCGCCATGTCGCGGAGTGCCTTGCCCGGGCGCGGCGAGCAGGTGATTCGTTTGGCCGCGTTGGCGGCGAAGAATTTGTCATGTTGTTGCGCGGTGACAAGGCGACCTCGCAAGGAGCGGCCGAGCGATTGCGTTTGCAGGTTCAGGAACATCCGTTTGAATTTCGCGGCGAGGCACTGTCTGTGACGGTAAGCGGTGGGCTCGCCATGTTTCCCGGAGACGGCGTTGATTGGGACCGTTTGTTTGGCGAAGCCGACAAACGATTGTATTTGTCTAAACAGGCGGGTCGAAATCGGGTCACCGCGGCATGATGAGCACCTTCGCCAGATTGATATTCTCGTTTGCCGTACCGGTTTTTATGAGCGCATGCGCAACTGTGAAAAATCCCGAACCGTTTTCTCCCTCTACGGCGGCACGCGTCCAGTTGGCACCGTCCGGCACGCTGCGCGCCGCAATCAATTTCGGCAATCCGATCCTCGCCGTTCGTGATTCAGTGTCCGGTGAGGCGCGCGGTGTATCGGTCGATTTGGCGCGCGGATTGGCACAACGGCTGGGTACACCGGTCGAGTTTGTTTTTTATTCGGCAGCGGGGAAAGTTGTCGAGGGAATCAAGAACGGCGCGTGGGATATCGCCTTCTTTGCCATCGATCAGGTGCGCGCAGTCGACACCGATTTCAGTGCTGCCTACCTCATGATCGAAGGTGCCTATCTGGTGCCGAATGATTCCGCCATTCGCCGCAATGAAGAGGTCGATCGGAACGGGATACGCGTGGTCGCGGCACGCGGCAGTGCGTACGACTTGTACCTCGCGCGTGAATTGAAGCACGCCAAACTCATCCCTGCGCCGACGTCACAGGCTGTCACCGACACGATGATCGCCGGAAAATTTGAAGTGGCCGCCGGTGTCAAGCAGCAATTGCAAACCGACGCCAAACGTCTGCCCGGACTGCGCGTGTTGGATGGCCGCTTCATGGTAATCAATCAGGCGATGGCGCTACCGAAAGGCCGACCGGCGGGAGCTGAGTATTTGGCGCGATTTGTCGAAGAAATGAAAGTATCGGGATTCGTGGCCGATGCGTTGAAACGACATGGCATCGAAGGGGCAATAGTTGCACCAGCGAATTAATCAAAACTCGACTTGCAGTATTTGGCGATGACGTCGCGTGATGAGCGACGCAAGATTGTCAGGCACTGATCGAAGGTGAAGGCTTGCAGTCAAATTGATACGAGCCGACGCCGATGCAACTTGTAACGTAATTTCGCCTGAATCATTGCCACAAGCAATTGCCAGTGACGCGACGGCTTCATCAGCCGATTGGCGAAAAGTGCCCTGTCGCCGTCGCTATTGGACAGCTCGTTGCTCAATCTTTTCAACTGGTTTCCGCCCAGTGCATTGAATTGATGCACCGAAATATCGTATTCATCAGTACTAACATCGTCAGTGCGCAAGGCCGCGCACACGGTGCCGCCATTGCGGTGCGGCTCGGGTTCTGCCGAGCCGCCGTCTTCGAAATCGTCGATAAGCCGACGACGGTGAGTGGTTTGCAAATAGGGGCGGTGGTGATGTGCCGTGATCCAAAAACACAGTGGTGTATGCACGCGGCCAAGCCAAAATACATTGCGATCTTCGACGTGCCCGCCAATCTGCGCCCGCTCCACTGCCGCTTCGGCTTTCGATTTGAAATATTCGGGGAGCCAGGTGAATTGGCGATGCGTCCCCGATGCCAAGGCTTGCGCCGAATCCTGCGCTGCATCTGGGCTCTCCGATGACAGGTGCATGGGTCGAAAAGAAAGTTACGTCCGGAAACATGGGCGCACGCATCTCTGCATGTGCGCACATCGTCAATGAGTGAAACGATAGTTCCGATGCGGGAAGCGCCGATTGCCGAGAACGAGCACGAGATTGCACGATTCCGGGCTACGAGGGGCAAAAAAACCCCCGGCGATGGGCCAGGGGCGGAATCCATGCCTATGGGCATGGAGGAGGAGACGATGGAACGCCGTGCCACTTTTGGCGCAGGGCGTTCGAACAACAAAAGCTAGAAGTGGCGCGGCATCGCAGTGGAATAGGAGTCCGGCGCTTTCACGAGCGAATCGATGGTTGCGATGGCTACCGTGGCAGCA
>JAYTUX010000502.1:0-11797 GCA_043744315.1 Betaproteobacteria bacterium
TCAGATCAGCCTCTACCTTGATTTTGGCAATCAATTCATCCATTTTCGGGTTCGAGTAGCGCCCATAGTTGGAATCACCATTGCCGGACTGCGCGCCGCCGTTGCTGTGCAGCAACGCCTGCAAATTGTATAGCGCATCGTAAGTCGCGGCACCCCAGGCGAGCAGGTACATGCTGGTATCGAATTTCTGAATTTTCGGAAAATAGGCTGACTGCGAAACGATGTTCGGTGTAACGCGAATGCCGACTTGCGAAAGCATCGGCGGGATCGCCTGGCAGATGTCCGCGGCGGGTTGCACATTGCCGCAATCGAGCGTGATCGCAAATCCATTCGGGTAACCGGCCTCGGTGAGCAGCGCCTTGGCTTTGTCCTTGTCGAAGGCGTAGCGCTTATCCGCTTCTTTGCTGTAGCCCTGCACACCCGGCGGTATGACTGAACCGGTCGGCACCGCGAGGCCGCGCATGACTTTTTCCTTGATGGCTTCAACATCGATTGCGTGGGCAATCGCCTGGCGCACCCGCACATCTTTCAACGGATTTTTGCCCTTGACGTCGCTATAGAGCAATTCATTGCGGGAAGAGTCGAAAGCGAGATACTGAAAATTCGCGACCGGCGCTTCGACAATTTTCAGATTGGCATTGGACTTGAGCCGGGCAATATCCTGTGGTGGCGGGTCGAGCACGAAATCGACTTCACCCGAAAGCAACGCTGCGGCGCGCGTGGCATTCGATTTCACCGGCAGCAAATCAATCTGCGTCAAATTGCCTTTTTCGGGGCTCGCTTTGTTCCACCAATCGGCGTTCGCCACCAGCACCGTTTTCACATCGGGTTGACGCAGCGTCACTTTGAAGGGGCCGGTGCCGTTGGTATTACGCGAGGCGAAGGTGTCTTCGCGATCGGTGTAATTTTGCGGCGTTTCGGATTTGTTCTTGGTGGCCCATTCCTTCGACATGATGCGAAATTGAAACAGGTGATTCAAGAGTACCGGATTGGGTTCTTTCATCAGCATATCGACGGTCAGGTTATCGACCTTCTTGACGCTGGCGACACCTTGCAGCGAAACCTTCAGTTGCGACAGCGGATGCAATGCGCGCTCGGCGGAGAACACCACATCATCCGCGCCAAATGACTGCCCATCATGGAATTTCACGTTGGGACGCAGTTTGAAACGCCAGGTCTTGGTATCCGGCTGCGACCACGAAACGGCCAGGCCGGGAACAATTTTGAAATTCTTGTCGCGGCCCACCAGGCCTTCGTAAACTTGCCCGAGCACGCGGTTGGTTGAAAGCAAGTTGGCGGAATGCGGATCGAGCGTTTGCGGATCATCCTGGCTGGCGTAGCGCAGGGTTTTGGCATCAACCGCCGCCACAGAAAAAGCCAACATCGCCGCGAGTACGGCGTGTGAAAAATTGAATCGGGTCATGGGTTCACCGTTTTTGGTTGGCGCGCGCCTGGCAACTTGTGGTCGCCAGCGCGCTCCTGAAATAGCGCAAAAGTCATAAACAAACTGCCCATCGAGTCGCCTCGACGGGCAGCCGCGTATTATAACTTTATTACCGTTTCAAGTCAGCCGATGTGTCGCGTTTGCGTGCCCTACTTCACCACTGCCCACTTGGCAAGGAAGCGATTGTCGGGTCGATGCACCGCCGTCACGTTGCTGCGCATGGCCCAGGGAATGACCTGATGATGGATGGGGATATGGCCCACATCGGCCTGATCCAGCAACAGTGCTTCACGGGTCAGTTCGGCGCGTTTCGCAAAATCGGTTTCGGTCTTCATCTGATCGACGATGGCGTCGATTTTCGCGTTGGAATACCCGGAAAAATTCCAGTTGCCATCGCCGCCAGTGCCCTTGGTACGAATGATCGATTGCAAGGTATAGAGCGAATCGAAAGTCGGCACGCCCCAGCCGAGCAAATACATGCTGGTGTCGCCGTTTTGCACCTTTGGAAAGTAGGTGACGCGCGGCATTGAATTGAGTTTGATCCGGATATCGATCTTGGCCAGCATGCCGGCGATCGCGGTGCAGATTTTTTCATCGTTGATGTAGCGGTTGTTGGGGCAATCCAGCGTCACGTCGAAGCCATTCGGATAGCCGGCATCGGCCATCAATTTTTTCGCCTTCACCAGGTCGACTGGCCAGCGTTTTTCAAGATCCTTGCTGTAGCCGCGCACCTGTGGCGCTATCATCGATCCGCTGGTGGTGGCCGAACCACGCATGACGCTGACGCGAATTGCGTTGGCATCGATCGTGTGCGCCATCGCCTGCCGCACGCGTAAATCCTTGAACGGGTTTTTGCCTTTCACGCTCGAATACAGCAACTCGTTGCGGCCCTGATCAAAATTCAAGAAAATCGTGCGATTCTCATTACCTTCAATGACTTTGAGCGATTTGTTTTCTTTCAGCTTGGTGATATCCTGCGGCGGCGGATCGAGCACGAAATCGACCTCGCCGGTAATCAGCGCCGAGATGCGTGTCGCGTCCTGCTTGATCGGTGTGAATATCACTTCATTCACGTCGCCCTCGCGCTTGCCCCACCAGTTTGAATTGGCGACCACCACTGTTTTCACGTCGGGTTCACGCGCGCGCAGCACAAAGGGGCCGGTGCCATTGGCGTTGCGCGCGGTGTGGGTCTCTTCCTTGTTCTTGAAATCCTGCGGGCGCTGTGCATTGTGCTTGAGGGCCCACTCCTTGTTCATCATGCGCACCTCGGTGAGCTGATCGAGCAAGGTCGGGTTCGGTCCTTTGCTGATGATATCCACCGTCATGTTGTCGACTTTTTTCGCTTCCACCACGCCTTGCATGTAGGCCGAGAAATCCGAGGTTTTTTCCAGCGCGCGGGTAATTGAAAACACCACATCGTCGGCGCTGAACGACGCCCCGTTGTGGAAAGTGACTTTGTCGCGCAACTTGAAGCGCATCGTCGTCGGATTCACCAGCGTCCATGACAACGCCAGACACGGCTCCAGCGCCATGGTTTTACCGCGCGTCACCAGCGGCTCATAAACATGATCCGACATGGAATTGTTCAGCCCCTCATTTTGCGAATGCGGATCCATGGTCAGGATATCGCCCTGCCCGGCCCAGCGGAAGGTTTTGGCGTCAAGCGCCACACCGCTCAAAGCGAGGCTCGCGATGAGCATGGCGTGGATAGTTTTTCGCGCGGGACGTGACTGGGAATTTTTTTTCATACTTCGCTCCTGATGAAATCGGGGTGGAGGGTCATGGGACGACCTTGGGAGGGTCTCCCCGGATTTAGTCCGGGGCCCGAGTTATGTAAGCTCAAATTGGACCCCCGCCTTCGCGGGGGCGACAGTTTAATGATTTTCGCAAGTGGTGGCACCCAACACGTGCCGTGACTTTTAGGTAGTGCCAATATGCATGGAGGGTAGACATTAGGAACGGGAAGTTTGCCGAACGCGCATGTCCAAGTCAACGCCGCAAAGAAGCTCACGCCGAAACAGTCGCCGCGGACTTGGCCTCGACAATATCCCTGGCACGGCGTTCCTGCTGCCGTCCCAAATAAACCCCGGCGCCGATCATTACAAAGCAAACTGGAATCACCGCAATCGCCATCTGCGCAGTGCTCATGCCGAGTCCGCGCAGGCCGGCGTGACTCCAGGTGGACACTACGTCGCTGCCGCGAGAGACGACGGTATCGATGAAATTTTTCGCCTTGTATCGTTCCTGCCGCGACACCACCGTGTACAAAATTTCCCGCGCCGGTTTGCCGATCGCGAATTCGCAGGCGCGGCGGATCACCGACGCAATCGAGACCACCACCAGCGTCGGCATCAGACCGGTAATGCCCAATGTGAATACGGCGATGATCGGCAGAATCACGAGGCCGAATATCAAGCCGATCTTGCGCAACAGGGCACCGGTGATGAACACCTGCGTGATGAGTGTGATCGTATTGACGGCGAGATCGAGTTGGGCGAACAGTTGCGTGCGCTCAGCCGACGAAGACATGGTCTCGGCCATGATGCGCACTTGCTCAAGGTAGAAAAATGTGCCGAGTGCTTGCAGGGTAAAAATGTAGCCGCAAATGGCGAGCAGATAAGGCGACGCGAGTGCCAACCGGATGCCGTCGAGAATGCCGCCGCCCATCGCTTTTTCCGCGTCTTCCGGCGAGGCGGAATTAGCACTCGACGCGGCGGCCCGTGCCGCCTGCCGCTGCTTGGCCCATCGGCCAAGCCCGACCACGCACACCACGGCGCAACCCAGCAACAGTGCGGAAATCAGCAGCAGATTCGGAATGCCAATCGACTTGACCAACGCGGCCGTAATCAGCGGTCCAGTCATCGCCCCGACACTGCCGCCGGCCGCGATGGCGCCAAACAATCGCTTGGCGGTGACATTGTCGTAAATGTCTGTCATGAAACTCCAGAACACACTCACGACAAAATAATTGAATACCGACAACCAGATGAAAAACCCGGCCGCCACCTGCATCACGTCGAGCGACTTGTCTTGCATCGCAACGTAAAAGCCGAACAGGTTGGCAATGAAAAAAAGATACACAGCGGGCAGGAATTGACGGCGCGGCCAGCGCGAAGAAATCCAGCCGAACAGCGGCGTGACCAACAGCATGCCGACGAAGGTGCCGGTGAACAGCCACGGCAAATTGCGGATGCCGCCCTGGATGCCCATTTCGTCGCGCACCGGGCGCAGCACGTAGTAGGCGCACAGCAGAAAAAAGAAATAGGCGAATGACCAGAGAAACGCCGGCCACTCGTCCTGTTTGATGTCGATGAGTTTCACGAATACTGTTCAAGATCGGGAAATGACAGGCGGCAGTATAAGCATACGGGAGCAGGTTATGCTTGGCGTGAACACGAATAAAGCGGTGCGTTTGAATGGGCAAACTCTATTACTGGTGCGGGTTTCGGGGCGTTTTTATCCCGCAAGGCGCGCCAGTGCTAGGGTTTCGTAAATGGGCGATAATGAACGAATGACGGGGCGGCGCGGCGCGACGATGAACCCGCAAACTTCGCCTGTGTCGCCAATGACAGGAAAGGATTGATATGACCACGATTGTGGTGGTGAAAAAAGACGGGCAGGTGGTGATCGCTGGCGATACGCTCACAACCTTTGGCTCGACCCGGCTCGCCAGCGTGCATGATGCCGCACCGGAAAAACTGTTGAAGCATGGCAACTCGTATTTCGGCATCGCCGGCAGCGCAGCGCATCAATTGGTACTGGAGAGCCTGCTGAAAAAACATCCGGAATTCACCTTTAATGGTCGCGAAGAAATTTACGAAAGCTTCCGCAAGATTCATCCAATATTAAAGGACGAAGCGTTTCTGAATCCCAAGGAAGAGGACGACGATCCCTATGAATCCTCGCAGTTGACCGCGTTGGTCGCAAACCCAAGCGGAATCTTCGGCGTGTATTCGATGCGTGAAGTGTTCGAGTTCGATAAATTCTGGTCGATCGGTTCGGGCCGCGATTTCGCACTCGGTGCAATGTTTTCGATCTGGAAGACGCGCAAGAGCGCGGAAGATATCGCGCGCATCGGCGTGCTTGCGGGGGCCGAATACGACACCGGCACCGGCCTGCCGATGAATGTCGCGACGGTGAAACTGAGCACAAAGTCTCGCTAGGTGGCCGAAACTTTGACGAGTGTGCGGCTCGACAAATGGCTGTGGGCCGCGCGTTTTTTCAAGACGCGGCAACTCGCCGTCGACTCCATCACCGCCGGCCACGTCGAACTCAACAATGAACGCGCCAAACCGGCCAAGTCGGTCAAACCCGGAGACGAAATAACGGTGCGCAAGCCGCCGAATGAATTTGTGTTGACCGTCAGAGTGGTGTCCGAAAAACGGGGTTCTGCGCCGATTGCGCGCGAATTGTATGTAGAGACTGAGACGAGCATTGCCGCTCGCGAAAAACTTCTCCTCGAATTGCGCGAGATGCCACCGCCGCTGTTCAAAGGCCGGCCGACCAAACGCGATCGCCGGACCTTGGAAAATTGGCAGCGTGCAGCGGCATTGAGTGACGATGAGTAGCCGCAGAAGTTGGCTTGCCGTCGTACTTGTCAGTGGCGCATTCGCGTCGATGCCGGTCAGCGCCACTGTGTATACGATCGATGCGCGCGAAACCACCGCGAATTTCGACGTGCGCTTTCTCGGGCTGATACCGATTCATGGAAAATTTCAGCGCACCACCGGTACGCTGGTGTTCGATCGCGCGACGCGTCAGGGCAGCATCGAGGTTTCCATCGACACGACGACTCTCGTCGCCAGTACGGCACGTGCGCAGGCGTCCGCTCGCGGTACGGAATTTTTCGATGTGGAGAAATTTCCGTCGATCGAATTCAAATCGTCACGATTTGTGTTCGATGAAAGCCGCCTCACGTTTGTCGAAGGCAGCCTCACGCTCGTTGGCGTCACACAGCCAGTGGTGTTGACGGTGACCGATTCGCATTGCGATGCCGCCAATGAAGGTGAGCCCGCCCGTTGCCGCGCAGCGGCCGAACTGGTGGTCAAGCGCTCTAGTTTCGGCATGAAGGCGTGGTCGCACACGGTCGGCGAAGAAGTGACGATACGCATTAATATTCGCGCGCGGCAGGCACTGGAAAGGCAAATGTTGCCCGCTGCAATCGGCATCGAGTCCCAGGGTCCGGTCGCGGGCGCCGTGTCAACACTCCAGCCAGCCAGCGAACACAACAGCATCCGCTGACCGGTTGCAATACCTAGCGCTTCAAAAACCCGGCCAACGCGTCTTGCAACAAATTGTGATCGCCGGGAAGCTGGCCGTTGGGTGACAACTTGTCGATGATTTGCGGCAGCATCGAAGCGAGGCCACCGGAGACCTCCCCATGCGACATACCCAATTGACTGGCGATTTCGCTAATCTTGTCCGAGCCCAGCGCTGAGGTAAGTTGATCGCTGGAGATCGGCATGTTTTCGCCGGTGCCAATCCAGGATTTCAGTTGTTCACCCATGCCGGCGTTCTGCAATGCGTTCATCAAGCCACCCAGTCCTGCGCCACCGGTGTCGCCTTTATTGGCGAGCATCTGCATGGCAATTTGCAGCAGCGGATTGCCGCCCTGCTGGCCGCCTTGTTGACCACCACCCATCAGGCTGCCCATCAATCCGTCAAGTAATCCCATCATGTGCTCCAATCTGGTCGTTGAGTTTTTCTGAAAAAATGCGAAGTCACTTTACGTCAAAACGAAAACCCAGATTGTGAACTTCTGTCTTCATTTGCGACATCGCAATTGGCACTGTCGCCGGGTCACCGCGAATCGACAATTCGATAATCCGGCCACCCTCAAGATGCTGCGGAAGACTCGACAATTTTGTCGAGGGGAATCCGGTAACGATGCGATTCATGGCGTCGATCAGATTGCTCTCGCCCGCATCGTGGATGACGATGATTTCCTCAGCAAACGGTGTTTGATTGAACTGCGCTGCGTATTTGGTATCGAGCACCCACGCCATCATCGGCCAGGCCATCTCGGGGAAACCCGGCAAAAAATGATGATCGCCGCAGGAAAACGCCGCGATCTGGTTGTACGGATTCGGAATGATCGTGGAACCTACCGGAAACTCGGCCATCTTCAATCGATTCGGTGTCATTTCGAAATTTGGCCGCGCCATCATCGCAGCGACTGCCTCCGGATGCGCCTGCAACGCGACGCCTAGCGCCGCCGCTGCGCATTGGCGGGTGTAATCATCCGGCGTGGCACCGATGCCACCGAAGCTGAAGACGATATGGTCGGTCGCGAAGGATCGCTTCAATGTTTCGATGATGCGCGCCGGTTCATCGCCGAGATAATTGGCATAGGCAAGTTCCAGACCGCGCGCTTTCAGCGTCTCGATGACTTTCGACAAATGCTTGTCCTGGCGTTTGCCGGAGAGTATTTCGTCGCCGATGATGATTGCGGCAATGGTGCGCATGATTGAATTCGCGGGAGTTGAGAGTTCGTTACGATACCGCAAAGTCGCCACCAAATTTCAGGGAATTACCCGCCCCGCGCGCGCCTTGACCGCCGTCACATCTTTCGCGTCGATGACTCCATTTACGTCGGCGTCGAAACGTGCGTTGGTTGTCGAGAGCATTTGGCCCACCCGCGATTTTGTTGCGCTGATATCGCTCGCATTGACGCGGCCAGTGCTATTCATGTCGCCCACCAGAAAGCCGATACTCGCCGCCGCATCGAACCCCGAGCCATCGACGTTGGAAAGCTTCACCGATACCCGCTTGCCGTCGTCGATGCCAGTCAGTGTGACGATGGCGATACTGCCTGACGCGACCGCGACGGCACTGCCGACAGCGAGCAAATTGACATCCCGCACCGACGGCACGCCGGCGTTTGCAATGGAACGGTCAAACGTGAACCGCAACACATGTCCTGCGCCGATGGTTCGCGGCTCGACTGAGATTTGGCCTGCAAGCGGTTGCGCATACAGGATATCGATATCGACTGCACCCAAGCCAGGATGATTCTTTCGCGATTTCACACTCAGCAAATTGGGGCCGCTCGCCGACGGTAAGTTCGTGAGCGCAAAGGTCGCGCTGCGTGCGCCGATATTGGCTGTCACGTTGTAGCCGCCGGCGATATTATTTGCGGTCATCGACGTTGCAGTGGCGAAACCGTTCGCGTCGGTAACGGCATTGGCACTGGTGCCGCCGCCACTAAAGGTCAGGCCCGCGCCGGTCGCGGGTACAGTGAAGCTGATCGTCGCGCCGGGGATTGGCAAGCCATCGCCACCCATTGCAAGTATTTTCAGCGGTGTCGCAAAGTTGGTCGCGACGATTGCCGACTGCATATTGCCCGCCGACGGCAAGAGCGACACGCAACCAAACGCATCTGGCTGGTAACCGCCAAACGGTGGCGACGACGCACCGACAATGGCGATATTATCGAGATCCCAGCCACCGAACTGGGCACTAGAGTCAGTGCCAATGCCGAAGCGCACGCGAATCGTTTTGCCCAAATAGCTTGGCGACAGCGCGATATTTGCCTGGGCGAAATTCGGATAGTTGTTGCTCACCCCGACGACTGCCAAGCGTCCGGCCAGCGGGTTTGATGCGCCGAATGGATTGTCAAGCACACCAGAGTAAATGCCCGCACCCACATCGACCCAGGTTGCACCGCCGTCTTCGCTGACCTCTATCACGCCACCATCAAAGTACGTCGATGTGTCATGCTCGAACGCGTAGCGGTGATCGAACGAAATCGACAAGGCACCACTGGCCGTCAACGCAATCGGTGGCGACGTGAGCCACGCGAGTCCCGGCGCATCGCCGCTGGGCCCGTGCCAGACATGGTTGGTGCTGGTGAGCGCCATCCGTGCCCAGTTAAGCGCGGCGTTGCTGGTGTTTTGCAAACTCGGCGTCCACAGCGACGTGACCGCTTCGACATCATCAACATTGGACGTCGCTGCCTGACCATCCCTGCCAGTGAGGATCGGCAGTGTCGCCACGCGAGCACCGGGGACGGTGAGAGATGCATGATCGACGCTGACGGTGAGGTTTCGGACACCGATCGTGTCCTGTTGCGCGAGCCGTACGGTCTTGCTGACGGTCGCTGACGCGGCAGGCGCGATCACCGGCAGCGTGAGCGATGGGCCTGCCGGAAACGCCAGCCCCGCGCCGGACAACGCGAGCGTGGCACCCGTCAGTGTTGCGTTGCCGGTGTTTTTGACCGTGACACTGACGACACCGGTTTCTCCCATGTCCAGGTACGCATCATTGTCGCAACTCGCGGCGGCCTGCACGGCAAATGAAATGTCCGCGATGGCAATATCGTTGCCGACCGAAAAACTCTCCACGATACCGGCGTTGGTTTCGCTGTAACGATCGCCCGATTGTGCGCCGATGCCCGCGCCGCGCTGCGCGAAAGCGGCCATGCAAAGCGATAAATCGGCCGGGTCGTTGACACCGATCGCAGCGAACAGTGCATCGCGTGCTTCCACCAGCGTCGGGTTCATCGGTGTGAGTTTGTAGGCGGCGACGATGTAGCGTTTCATGCGATCCTGCGCTTGCGCGAAGCTGAGCCGCACAGTATCGCGCAACAAGTTGGAGTAGCAGCCCCATAGCATCGACGCCCAGATTTCTCCCGTGGCGTGCGTTTCGGCGTTGTCGGTTGCGAACCGTGGTGGCGGATTGGTCGGCAGGCTTTGTCCGGTCTGGATGTGCTTGAACGTGAGCGGATTCCTGGCGAGATTGCTGGAGTATGGATAGCGACGAAGTCCCGAGTAACTCGCGTAGCCTTGCGTGGCACCTGGAATCAACGGGCCGTCCTCGGCGTATGCTCCGACCGCATACACACCGGCAAAATTCGCATTGCCGGGTGCCAGCGCATCTTCGGCGCGTGCCATAAACAGGAGCGCATGAAAATCCGACCAGCCTTCGCCGAGCCCGCGCGATTGCGTCGTCGCCAATCCGTTGGCATTGCCGACCAGCCGGTTACTGATGTAGTGCCCAAACTCGTGGGCAATGATGGAATTGTCCAGCGCGCCGTCGCGGTCGGGGCCGATAAATCGTTGCAGTCGTGCCGTCACCGGGCCTGCCTGCAGTGAGGTCTTGATGGCGGCCCCATTTTCAAACGACACCATCAACGCGGGAATCAAAATCGCGGTCGGAATACTCAGATCGTCACCCAAGACGGAAACCGCTCCGCCCGCGACGTTGTTGGCAACGATGACTCCCAGCGCACCGGCAGTCTGCGCATTAAATACCTTGGTTTTGAAACTGCAGGTGCCGCGATCGACCAACACGATTTTTCCAGCGACGTTGTTGGCGAGGGGCTGGCACCCGTCTGTCAGCGGCGCAACACTGTCACTCGCGAGCGCCAGCGGGGCAGACACGTCGAAGGTTGTCGGCCCGAACTGATTCAGCCCCACCGGCAGGTTGGTGCCCGGCGGCGTCACCGTCACGGCAGCCGCTTCGTTGCCGGTGAATAAATACATGCGCATGCGCGGCCGCGCACCGTCGGCCGGTGTAAACATGTTGGCATTGTTGACGCCGGAATTATCTTGCGCTTGCGCCTTCATCGAGTCATTGCCGAGCCCGCCGCGACCGAAGTTACTGGTCTGCGCGTTGCCGTCGATTTCCTTGAAGCCCGCGTCGTAGTACCAATCGTGCAACCAGTTAGTGGTGTAGAACAGATTCACCACCGCCGCCATCGATTGCGAGCGAGACACTTTCGGCGCGGCGTTGGGATCGTAGGTGTAGGCGAAGGTGCCGGCGCTGGACGTGCAAGCGTGGAAATCGCCGATGAAGGGGGCCGATACATTGCATTCGTCTGGATCCGCATCGAAGCCGTCCGTGCCTGCTGGCGGGGCAACATGATTCGCCCAGGCTTCGACATTGTTGCCGATGGTTTTGGTCGCACCGAGTGCAAGCCACGGATCGGCTGTTGAGATGGGACCATTTTGCAACGTGACGAGTGTCTGCGCGACAAACGGAGCCTGATAACCATCATTCAATCCGGTCGGATGCGGCGTGTCATTGCGGCCTTGCGGACCGGTTTGCGGTTGATTGATACCCGTCGAATCGGCCCAGACTTTGTACGTGAATGCGGCATCGGCGGACTGATTATTGCGAAACAAAATCCGCCCATCGTCGGCGGCGATCACGTAGCTGTAGTAATCCTGGCTACGCGCTTCAAGGTCATTTATTTGCAGCTCGACGTAATAGCCCGCAATCAATCCGTCCGGCACACGAAACCACACCGGCTTCGCGCGTGCGGGTTCAATCATCGTCACCGCCGCAGTCGGTGCAGGGTTGTCGGCCAAAGTGAAATGCTGGTAATTCGGCGAAACAACCGTCAGGCCTTCA
>JAYTUX010000503.1:0-3408 GCA_043744315.1 Betaproteobacteria bacterium
GCGGTGTAATCGAATCGATCGGCCGCGCCAAGATTGCCGACGATGGCGGGCCCGGTGTGAATGCCGACCCGCATGAATATCGGCGGTAGTCCGCGCGCCGTAAACTCTTCGCGCAGCGCCTTCATATCGAGTTGCATCTCGCGCGCAGCGAGGCAGGCTTTCAACGCGTGCTTTTCATCGGCCAACGGCGCACCCCAGATCGCCATAATCGCGTCGCCGATGAAGCGATTCACCGTGCCGCCATGGCGCTTGATGATGGCGGTGGCGCGCGAAAAGTGTTCGTTCAGCAATTGCGCCACCTGCTCGGGGCCAAGCTGCTCGGAAATATTGGTGAAGCCTTTCAAATCGGTGAAAAGCAACGTGATCTCGCGCCGCTCGCCGCCAAGCTTAAGTTTCTCTGGATGCGCCATGATTTCATCGACCACTTCCGGCGCAAGATATAGCGAAAACGCGCGACGGGTTTCGCGGCGCTGGCGTTGCTCGGAAAAATAGGCGTGACCGCCAAGGCCGGCATAGATGGTTACAACGCTCGCCATGGCCGCGAGCACGGGGAGCCACAAATTGTGATGGGTAAACAACCACCAGTCGCCGACGGCGATCACTGATAGCAGCGCGATGCCGAGCCCCGCGCTGACGAAGGGCCGCCAGCGCCGCATCAGCGTGGCACTGGTGATAATCGCCGTGATCAATAGTGCAAAATTCCAGTGCCAGGCGAGTGGCGTGATGCTGCGGCCCGAGAGCGCGCTTTCCAATGCGTTGGCGTGAATCTCCACACCCGGCGTGACAAAACCTGTCCCGGCGGTGAACGGCGTCGCGTGGCTGTCTTCGCCACCGCCCGTCTCCATCGCAGCCTGCACATAGCGCCCGACGATAACGATTTGATCGCGAAACGCGTCGGGCGGCAGATCCGTGTCGGCGTGCAGCGCTTGATAGTAGTGAACGTATGGGTAAGTGCGCTCGGGGCGATCCGACCCGAGATAGCCTATCATTTTGCCGTCGAGCGAAGGCGGTTCCGCAAGCAACTCGGGACGCAGCCTGTTAGCACGGCGGACAATTTCACGCCAGAAAACATCCTGTCCTTCGGGGGTTCGCCGCAGTACGCCGTCGATATCTTTCGGAATATCTGCGAGACCATTCGCCGCACCGGCATTTTTGAATATTTCCAGCGGTTCGACGCGCGTCCACTGACGCGCGTACTGGGTTTCCTGAAAAGCCATATGCGCCGACAAGACCACGTTGCCGGATTTTTCAATTGCCTCCGCAAAGCGTTTGTCCTCTGCATCGCTCTGCGGCTCGGAAAAAACCAAATCGAAAGCGACAACCATCGCACCGGCTCGAGTAAGTTGCTCGAGCAACTCCGCGTGAATACTCCTGGGCCAAGGCCATTGCTTGCCGATCTGCGCGAACGAAGGCTCGTCAACACCGACGATGGTGATCGGCAACGCCGATCGTCCCGGCGCGGTGTTCGCCATCAAATAGTCGTAACTTTTGAATTCCAGCAAGCGCCAGCCATCCCATGCGCTGAGCGCGGCGAACAACAGCAGCGTTGCCATGCTGACGATGACGGGTGCGGAGCGCAGAAACGTGCGGAGGCGGATCAGCATGTATGCGAGTTTACATAATGCGTCAGGAAAACACGCCTTCAAAACCGGTAATTGACAATCACCCCCAACACATCCGACGCATTTTTCTTCAGCAAATTGAGCGCATATGCTTCCAGCGACCAGTGCTTGCGATCAAATTCCACATAGCCGCGCACTTGCATATCCCAACCCGGCTCGAGTTTGGTCTGATTGCCTTCATCGGAAAACCGCAATGATCGATGCGCGGCCCGCGCACTCACATAACTCCTCGCGGCATACGTCCATGTGCCGCCGATGCTGGTCTGATGGCGCGGCAAATACGGAATCATGTTGCCGCGAAACACCGCGTATTCCGTGGTGCTATCGGTGAACGCATAGTTGAAGTGCGCCGCCAGTGTCGGCGTGACGATGTGTTCCAGCGCGAGACTCGCGCGCGATAATTTGCCGAGGGAGAACACGGGCGTGTCTTCAAGCGCGTCAGGCTTTGGCGGCAATGGCAAAATTCGGCTGCGCAGGCGATCGAGATTGGTGACATCGGCGCGCGCATTCAGCACGCCGTCGAGGGTGGAAAAGAGATTGCGGATTTTCTGATGCTCGGCAGAAAGAGCAATGAATGTATTTTCACCGGCCTCCATTTCGAATTGCCCACGGCAGCGCGTGAGTTTTCCGCCGGGAAACACCAATTGATCGTCGCCGACAATCCCGGCCACCGCCACCGGTGCCAGGGTGCCGAGCGATGCGGAACGCGTCCATTCCTGACAGGCCAGGCGGCTTGCCTGCCCGGGGCGCGCGCGGTAAACCACACCCACGGCGCCATTGGCGCGGTTGCGTCGATATTCCTCGGCTATGTTGGCGGTCGTGCCGCGCGACATAATTACAAAATCACGATTCTTTTCATACTCGCTCCAGCCGAGCATCGCTTCAATCGTCCATTGTGCGAGCGTAAACCGCATCGATCCATATGCAATGGCAGAGCGGTCGCTATCAGTTGAGCCAAGCGTACTACGCGCAACGGCACTTGCAGGCGCATGCAAGCTCGTGTCCTGCAACACCGAATTGCCGGTCTTGAGTCGCGAGGCCTCCAATCCCCACGTGAATTCGCGGTCGTCGCCGCGCTGCATCGTGTGGCGAAGTTGTCCATCCGACGCGGTGGGCCGGGTCGTGAAATCAGTCTGGCGCAACAGCGTCAATCCGGGAATAAATATGCCGGATGTCTCATCGACACTTGATTGCTCGCGTCCATATCCCGCCTTGAACCAGATTTGCGAGCGCGCATCAAGGGCGTATTTACCGCCGGCATCAACGCGCGTATTGCTGCCGTTCACGCGTTGGAACACGCCGGTGGCATCGCGTGTACCGATGTCAAAGTCGGCTGAAAGCCGGTTGGCGTAAATGAAAAGTGTCGTATCCCAGCGCGGCCGCATGCCCAGCGCAGCGGTGACGGTTTTCGCGTTTGCCCGCAAGGCGGTGTTTCCCGGCGTGATGCGCGTGTCGATAGCCTCGGCGAAGTACGCCATCGGCGTGGGCGCGAGCACTGTGCCATTCGCTGTTACTACCGGTTCCACCAATTTCAGGTCGTCGCTGAAGTTGTATCGAGCTGACAGCGTCGCGTAATGGCCCAGTGTATCCACAAGTTTCTGATAGCGGTTCGAGGCCCCGAAGACGAGTGGATCAAGCAGGAAACCCTGCAACAATTCCGAACGCCGGTTGAAGTCGCCCGCATAGCGATCGGCGAGGAACAAATGGCTGCCCGCCCAGAACGGCAAATAAGACTCCTGCGCGATATGGCGCGCCCAGCTTTCCATGCCAAAAAATGCCATCGCGT
>JAYTUX010000504.1:0-3404 GCA_043744315.1 Betaproteobacteria bacterium
CCGTGGTGAACATCTGCACCAGTGTGATCAACACCCCGGTGATCAATCCGGCAATCACCGCTGACAACACGATGTGCCGGAACGATCGCTGCCCACTTAGTGGCATGGAAAGACCATGGTATGGCGGGTGTCATGTGCCGCGTTATGGGCCACACTTATGTTGGCAAAGCCAACGCCGAAGATCATCACCGCGCCAAGCAAGGCGGCAAACAGCGCCGGCCATTTACTTCCAATAGCCGCGCCATGAGCGAGAAGATCGCCGCCAGCCAAAGTGGAGGTTGCGATGGTGTTGTTGGTGATTTGCGTTGTCATGGTAAAAATCTCCTTTTGTTAAGTGAATGACAGTTCAACGGCTAAGCTAGAAACATCTTTCAGACCACTTCGCACGAACCCCTCAATGAGTCCGTGCGACACAGCTTGCTAAACCTTCGGCGAGTTTTTCACGATTCAGCTTTCGCCCTATCATGACAAACTCGGTTCGCTTTATTTCATTGTCTTGCCAGAGCTTGAATGGACGCATCGACGTCAACATGCGTACGCTTTGAAAAATAACCCGCTCGCGAAATCCTTGCGCGTAAAAAACGCCCTTGCTACGGAACAAATCTTCGCCCTGCTCTTGCAAGATCGACGTCATCCAGGTCATGAAGCGATTGACGTCGATCGGCCGATCTTCGCGCAGCACGATGGACCCAATTTCAGGATCATGTTCGTGCTCCAAATCTTCCAAGAATTTAGGATCGACTTCCAGTTTAGCTTCGAGCTCAAACGCGCCAACATCGAGAATGTTGGCGAGATCGACGACGCCGTGCGCTGTGTAGTAGATTCGAGTCAGCGGATTGAGGGCGCGGATACGCTGCTCGACGCGCAGCAAATCCTCTTTGGAAACCAAGTCGGTTTTGTTGATCAGCGTGATATCGGCAAAGGTAACTTGCTCGTAGGCTTCGTGATTTTGGGTGAGATTCTGTTCCAGATTAACCGCATCCACCACCGTGACAAACGAATCGAGCCTGACACCCGCCCTGACTTTATCCGAGACAAAAAACACCGATGCGACCGGCGCGGGATCCGCCAAGCCGGTGGTCTCGATTAGGATCGCATCGAGCTGCCCCGCACGGGAACGCAGCTTATCGATCGTCTCGATCAAATCGCCGCGCACGGTACAGCACAAACAGCCATTGTTAAATTCGACTAACTGTTCGTCGTCATCTTTAACAATGAGTTGGCCGTCGATCCCGACCTCGCCGAATTCATTGACGATGACGGCAATTCTGCGGCCGTGCTGCTGACTCAAAATATGATTCAGCAGCGTCGTTTTACCCGAGCCGAGAAAACCAGTGATCACCGTCACCGGAATTCGTGCGTCGCGTTTCGGTTGCTCGGCCATCAAAAATTCCTTTGCGTTGCCATTAACTAATCATACAAGAAGCGGCGCTGCTTACGCCATGCTCGAGCACGCTTTTTTCAACATTGATGGATTTCACCACGCCATTGTCGACCACCATCGAGTAGCGTTCCGAACGCCCGCTCAGGCCGAAATCCGGCAGGTCGAGGCTGAGTCCGATTGCTTTAGTAAAGGCGCCATCATCCGACAACATGGTTACTTTGCCGTCGACATCATGCTCTTTGCCCCAGGCCTGCATCACGAATGGATCGTTGACGGAAATACAAGCGATTTCGTCAACGCCCTGGGATTTGAGTTCGGCTGCTTTCGCTACAAATCCCGGCAAATGACTGGCGGAGCAGACCGGTGTGTAGGCGCCGGGCAGACCGAAAATTATGACTTTGCGCCCCTTCAAAAGTTTAGCGGTGTCGATATTCGCGATGCCGCTTGCGGTGAGCTGCTTAAACGTTGCGGTGGGGACTAGATCTCCGGGTTTGATAGGCATTTCAGGTTCCTCGCATAATAAGTTGGTTAATTTGCAATGAGTTTGACTAGGGCTTGGCCGGTGCGGCCGGCGAAACCGTCCGCCTTGTCAGCGATTAAATAGTTTCGCATTCCAAATATGCGGCGTACATAAACATCGGCGTGTCGGTCAAGCGTCAAACAAAATGTTTTAATTCCTTGTCCGTTAGCTGAGACCACGGCATGGCGCGCGTCTTCGATCAAATAATCTTCTTCGAAGACATCGACGTCGGAAGGTTCACCATCGGTGAGCAGCAAGATCACTTTGTGATCCACCTCTTCGCCATTAAGGGATCGGCTGGCGTGCCGCAGCGCCGCGCCCATCCGCGTCGACAGATGCCCTTCCTGCCGGTGCAGGAGTGCTTTTTGTTCGGATCCAAATGGTTCATCGAAATCTTTAATACAAACGTAATTCACTTCTTGCCGGCCATTGGACGAAAACCCATGCACGGCGATTCGGTCGCGCGATGGATCCAAAGATTCAGCCACTAAAGTCGCGGCCCGCTTTTCGACATCGAGCACGCTAGTGAAAGTGCCGGGCACAAAGCGCTGGGTGGAGGCCGACAAGTCCATCAATAACACGATTGCGGTGGAACGGCGGCGCCGGCCATGGCGCCGGAAGATTCGCGAATCCGGCACAGCGCCGCTCCGGCGCGATACCATGCTGTCCACGGCCGCATTCAAGTCGAGCTCGTCGCCCTCCTCTAGGCGGTTCAGACGCAACGATCGATCCGGAATACGTTCCAGTCCTTTGAAGCGAATACCGGCGCGGGAAATGGCGCGCGAAGATTTACGAGATATACCCGATTTCGTTTCGGACTCCGTTTCGATAACGGTAGCCCAGTCTTCCCGTACGGCTTCGAGCTTGCAATCCCATTCCGGATGATGAGTGCGCCGACGTTGATCGACTTCGACGCAGCGCAGGTTTTGCATTTGCTGCTCATTCAACTCCAGTGGCTTGAGTTCGAATTTCTCACGCACCACTGTTTCCGTCTCGTCGACCGTCATGGGAGGATTAAAATTCCACAGCACTGAGTTGTCATCTCGGTAGAGTGGCTCAACCCGATAGGCGCTCGCTTTGAATGGCAAGCGCATTTTCTCGATACCGATCGCCAATAAACGCGCCGCCTTGTCGAACGCGGCGATGTCGTGCAAATCGCGCGCCGCCTGTTCGAACAACTGGCGACCCTTGATCACCCAAGGATTGCTGTCGACGTAGGTGGGATCGTGTAACGCATGCGCAAGGCGCGCGGCTAGGCCGGCGAAATCAAAACCAGCGCTGGCCCGGGTAGCGACGTGGAATAGCCCCCACAAAGCGCTGAGGCCGGGGTAGCGCTGCGCCAGGAGCCGCTCTACACGGGCATCTTCGAGCAGTGCCATCATCTCGAGCAACATCGGTGGCCGGTTGCCCGCCACCCTCGCTGGCGGGGAGAATTGCAAATGCGCGGCGGCATGTGCCGCGGCGGCGCGATATCGCAACTCGCGCATATTGGGTGCAATC
>JAYTUX010000505.1:0-3398 GCA_043744315.1 Betaproteobacteria bacterium
CATGGTGCTTCCTCCTCGACTTCGACAATCAAGAAGGTACACCTGCTCGCATCTCCCTCCTACGCTTTAGATTCGGCTCTCGTACTTAAATAGACCACTACGGCTGGAGACCTTTGACCACCAAGGCTTTCAGGCGGCATGGTATTGCGCATTTCGCAGAGGGTGGAGCCGGGATGTTTGCGTTCAGGCTCGGTTCATTGCCTCAAATTCGCTCGGAGTCATTGCCTGCAAAATTTTCCCTGCACTAAAGAACAGGGATTCCGATACTCGCGAGATATTCAAAGGTGGAATCGTAATAGGCCGGGGCGCGTGTCGGATCTGCACTATCGCCAGTTGGTACGAATATCACCATGCCTTGCCGCGCACGCGTGAGTAGCACGCGATACGCATTGCGCAGGTAATTTCTCCGCTCCAGCTTATTCACGGAGTTCCACTTGCTCCCGACGAAAGAGTGGTAATTCCATTCAGACTCGGCAAATCGAAGATCGGCATCCCAGGTCACGCATACCCAATCGAGTTCAAGACCCTGGACTTGGAATTCGGTGGCGGCATCCTCCATGTAGTAGCTTGACCTCGTGTCATCAGAATCATTGAGAAACCAATGCACGGGATCGATTGCGACACGGACGTCAATCGCATGGGGCTTAAGGCGTTGTGCGCTGGATGACGCAACCAAGCCAAAGCGCTCAGAGCCACGAGCATGAATCACCCCAAAGTTGCGGATCAATGTCACTACCTGTGGTGCGTTTAAGTCCTTCCAAAATAAGTTGGCGTAGTCCGGATGAGTTGCATTGGGTTGGAGGGAAAACGTTGTCCGGGGCAGGATCAGGCAGGACTGAGTCCGACTGTTCAGCGTGCGTCGCAACCAGGATCGGAACAATTGCTGCGTTATGACTGGCTCGATGGAAATTCTTCAGGTCCAACGCATAGTCCCAAACTTGGTTTCTATCCCCTCGATTAAAAGTCGCTTCGCCAACCTTGAACTCAATTACGAATACCGTTGACCCAGAGACGAAGACAGCATCTATGCGGCTGCCAATTCGAGGGACAACGAATTCGAGAAAAAGTCGTCCTTTGATATCAGCAAACGCTGATTTCAGCACTTCGATCTGAACGAGCCATGCATCACGTTGCGTCGTTTCGATAGCGAAGCCACTACTTGCTGCAATCCCGCCCAGAATTTCGTCGGAACGCATACCATAGAACGTAGTTACGTCTGCGACGTAGTAAGCGATCGTTGAGGAGGTTGGCGGCATGAAAATCGTGACAGTCAATACAAAATTGTTGGGGCCTTACTCCATAGTTTGAGTGCTACCGCGCCTTCTTGGCGAACCTGCAACTAATTCGTACCAGTTGCCGCCCTCATATTTTGCTCTGCGTAGTCTACTGGGAATGGCCATTTTTGATCCAAGTTATTCTCAATTGAACTTTTGCTGCAAGCAACCGATTCGACTTTCTCCATAGGACAAAACTCGGCACGACCTTCAATGAAAAACACCCGCTGAATCTTGCGAATCGAGCGGGTGCTGGAAGAGGCGATCGGGAAATATAGAGTGAACTGAATCACCACACGGCGCAGGGCCGACTTTTGTCTCCCGATGAATTCATACTATCCGCTTTGCTATTTTTACGTAATAAAAAATGTCCCTGAAACCGTTGGTGGACAACGTTCTTCACATTATCGCGTTGACGCCCATTACCACCTGATCAAAATTTTTCTGCGCTCCATGCTTGTTTTCTTGATATTAACTTCGTGATGAAAAAATACTTCAGGCACGCGCCAGTTGCTGCTCTTCTTCCGGCGTGAGGATCGGACCATCGAGCGTAACCGGCGCGGATTCCTTGCGAAAACGCGTGATTACCGGCTTCAACTCTTCACGTACGTACTTGTCGCTGTAGCCATTGAACAAGGTGCCCAACAGGCTGCGCTTGACATCGCTGCTCCCCATGAACCAGTCGGCAATCGGGAACGTCAGGTTCATGTTGTACTTCATCATGATCCCTTGATTGTGGTGTGCAGTGTGGTGGCGGCGGATGGTATTGATAAAGGGCATGTTGCGCACAAACCCGTTGTCATGGCAGTGGCAGCAGAAGTGAAACGTCTCATAGGTCAAATACTGCCCGACCATGGTGATGAACAGGATGTAGCCCGCGTTCGGATTCACCAGCACCGCAGCAATCGAGCCGAACAACAGGCCGGAGGTGGCAAATACCGCAAGCACGCGCCACGGAAAAAACACGATGCGAAACTCGCGGATTGTGTCGATCGTGACATCACTGTCGGTGAAGTATTGATGATGCTGCCGTGTATGCCGGTCGTAGATCGAACGCAAGGCAAACACATCGACCAAGCGGTGCATCACATAGCGGTGCATCAGCCACTCGACCATGTTGCCGGCCAGAAACACCGGGATCACCAGCAGCCATTCCCAGATCGCGTTTTGCAACTGGCCCACCGACCACCAGATCGCGCCGATACCGACGCCGTACATCACGGCGATATGCACGATGCCGTTGTAAAACGGGCTCACCTGCGCGAGATACTGCTCGCGAAATTTACGTTGACGCTCCAGCATGCTGGGTTCTCCGGTCAATGCCGGCGGGCGGATTCGCCTCGGCTCAAAATTTGAATACGATTGTGATATATCACCAGTATATTTGTCAAGCAACTTGCAAGACGCCTGTTTTTTCGTCTGCGCCGGCTAAAAATCCGTACTCACGGTAGCCCGGGTAAACGTTTCGATGGTGTCGAGCAACCGGTCCATGGCTCGGCCCGCGCCCGCCTCGTCCGCCGCAGCGATCGCCCGCGCAATGTCGGCGTGCAGTTTTGCGGTCAACGGCATATCCGCCGCCTGCCGGTAGTGCAGAAACCAGAAGCGCCGCGACAGCGCGTGCATCAACCCCATCGCACCGGCGGCGAATTCGTTGCGCGCCACACTCACCGACAATTCATTGAACTCGCGGTCGACGCGCATGAAAGTGACGGCGTCATTGCTGCGCGCGCTCTTCTCAAACTCGCGCGCGATGCCGGCGAAGCGTTTGCGTTCTTCCTCTGTCGCGCGCCGCGCGGCGCTGCGCGCCACCAGGCGTTCGACCTCGCGCCGCACTTCAAGCAGGCGCAATTGGCTTTTGACATTGATTTCCGAAACGATAATGCCGCGCCGCGGCAGGATGGTGACGAGCCGCTCACGCGCCAGCCGCTGCAGCGCTTCGCGGATCGGCGTGCGCCCGATGCCCAGACGTTGTGAAAGCTCGGCTTCCGACACCGCCGTGCCGGGCGCCAGACGCAAGGTGACGATCAACTCTTCGAGTTCGCCATAGGCGCGATCAGTCAGACTTTGACTGAATTTCTCGACCGGCACTTTGCGGGCCTGCGATTTGGCATTCTTGGCTGGCAT
>JAYTUX010000506.1:0-3396 GCA_043744315.1 Betaproteobacteria bacterium
AGGGGCCAAAAACCTGCCGGGAAATCTGCTTTGCGATCACGCCGCCATCAAGTGAATAGCTCATCGATGCGCTATCGTTGCTGGCGAAATTGAGGGTCATCGTGCCGACTTTGGTCACCGCAATGCCGTTGCCATTCCATGTTGATGCGGGCGGCGTTCCGCCAGTTACCCGCAACATGTCACCACTGCAACTTGCCTCCGTAATCGTGCAGGAAACGGTGTACCACACCGGATTGCCCGCAGAACCGTAGACAAACATGGTGACGAACATGATTGATGATTGCTGCGTAATGGTGGCGCCCCATCCTGACTCGTTGGCATTCCACCAGAGACCGGTCAACAGCGATGCGGCGGACGTGTCAATGGTGAATGTCTGGGCTTCTGCATGCAATGATCCCGCCAGCAGCCACCATAGCGACGCAATCATGGCGGCCTTGGTCATCCTAACCCTGCCAAATATTGCGTGCAAATATGTTACATGCATGTTTTCCGCTCCTTGCGTTCAGGTCATTGCGACCTGCACTTGGAGTCCGGATTCACAGGAATGTTCAACCTGCGCTGCAATACGAGTACAGACTGCAGGTAGTTTAACGAACCGGCGTTGCAGTGTTGCCTTGCGCGCAATCAATCGCGCTGCGGCGTGGAACTGATCTTGTGAATGGCAAGATCGGTACCTTCATACTCCTGTTCCTGATCAAGCCTAATGCCGACCGTGGCTTTCAACCCACCGTACACAGCAAGACCTCCAACCAGCGCCACCGCAATTCCGAGCGTTGTACCAGCCAGTTGACTTACAAGACTGACGCCACCCATTCCACCCAGCGCCTTCGCGCCAAAGATGCCTGCCGCAATACCACCCCAGGCACCGCACAGACCATGCAACGGCCACACGCCGAGCACATCATCGATCTTCCAGCGATTTTGCGCTTGTGTGAACATGAACACGAACAGAGCGCCCGCAATACTTCCAGTGAGCAACGCGCCGATCGGATGCATCACGTCCGAACCCGCGCACACCGCCACCAGACCCGCGAGAGGCCCGTTATGGACGAAGCCGGGATCGTTCTTGCCGGCCACGAGCGCGGCGATTGTGCCGCCAACCATTGCCATCAATGAATTTACGGCGACGAGACCGGTGATTTTGTCGATGGTTTGCGCACTCATCACGTTGAAGCCGAACCAGCCGACGCACAAAATCCATGCGCCGAGTGCCAAAAATGGAATGTTCGACGGCGGGTGCGCAGCGATGTTGCCATCTTTGGTATAGCGGCCCATCCGCGGCCCCAGCATCAACACCGCCGCCAGACCAATCCACCCACCTACCGCGTGAACCACGACCGAGCCGGCGAAATCATGGAACTCCTCGCCGAACGCGCCCTTCAGATACGCCTGAAACCCATAGGCCTGGTTCCACGCAATGCCTTCGAAGAACGGATAGACAAAGCCAACCAGCAAAAATGTCGCGACCAGTTGCGGATTGAATTTTGCGCGCTCGGCGATTCCGCCGGAAACGATTGCCGGGATCGCCGCTGCAAACGTAAGCAGGAAGAAAAACTTGACGAGCTCGTAGCCGCTTTTCGCGGCCAACTGTTCGGCACCCGCAAAAAAATTCACGCCATAGGCGATCGAATAGCCAATGAAAAAATAGGCGATGCTCGAGATCGCGAAATCAACCATGATTTTCATCAGTGCGTTGACCTGATTTTTTTGACGCACAGTGCCGAGCTCGAGAAACGCGAAGCCCGCGTGCATGGCAAGCACCATGATTGCGCCAAGCAAGATAAACAAAACATCAGCGCTGGATTTCAATGCGTCCATGGTGACCTCATAGGGAAATGGCAACATGTGTCGGGGCGACAAACCGACGGACCGTTGTGCAGCAGATTTTAGGCGGAGAGTCACAGCACAACATTGACCTGCACCGACATTTTTCAGTTGTGGGGAACATTTTCTGCATGGCGCGTCAACGCGACCAAACGTAAACGCGTTAATTCGCGACCGGACTCCACAGTGGTGTCCATCCACCCACGAAAGCACACATTATGAAGCTACTTTTCGCTGCAATCATCGTCGCATTGCCGTTGATTTCCCATTCCGCATTTGCCGCCGACACACCACCAAAACAGCAAAGCAAAATGGCCGCATGCTCGAAAGCAAACAAGGGCTTGAAAGGCGACGAATTCAAGAACGCACAAAAAGAATGCCTCTCGAAAGATTCGGCACCCGCAAAATCCGCCGAGAAAACCGACAAGCCCGTCAGCCAGAAAAATAAGATGGCCGCCTGTTCGAAAGAAAACAAAGGACTAAAAGGCGACGAATACAAACAAGCGCAGAAAGCATGCCTGAGCAAGTGAGGCAGTAGCGGGAAGGCAAAGGGCGCATCGTTGATGCGCCCTTTGTTTTTTGTGTCGCAATAACGCCGAATCGTTGCGCGCCGTTATGCACCAACGCGATTGCGCCCGCCTTCTTTCGCTTCGTACAAGCGTTTGTCGGCGCGCGCAAGCAGTTCCTCGGCATTGGTCTCGCCGGAAAATTCGACCAGTCCAAAACTCATCGTCAAGGTAATGCCGGATTTGATACCTTGCCAATCGTGACCATCGATGGCCAACCGCAAACGTTCACAAATTTGCCGCGCGGTATCGAGTCCCGCTTCGGGAAACACCAGCACGAACTCCTCGCCGCCATAACGACCAACAACGTCGATGCTGCGGCAGCCGACTTGAAGAATCCTCGCCACTTCGCGCAGCACCTGATCGCCGATGGCATGCGAATACCGATCATTGATGGTCTTGAAGTAATCGAGATCCGCAAGTGCGACCGAAAGCTGCCTGCCGGTGCGCACCGCGCGATCAAACTCACGCGCGAGCACGCGATCCAGTTCGCGGCGGTTGGCGAGCCCGGTGAGGCTATCCTCATTGGAGAGACGCTCGTAGGCTTTAGCGGCATCAGCCACTTGCACCAGTAACTGCGCCTTTTCATTGTTGGTCGATTCGAGCTTTTTCTTTTCACGCTCAAGATCGGCGGTGCGTTCGTCAACCATGCGTTGCAACGTCTGTTGCCGCACCCGCAATTGTGCGACGCGCACACGGTAGGCGACAAACATCAGCATCAGCGTTGCCGCAACGGCGATCGCGCGAAACACCGCCGTCTCATGGAATCGCGGCTGCTGCTCAAGTGTCAGGCTGGCGCCGGGTTCGCTCCACGCACCGCCTTCGCGCGCCGAGAGCACGCGAAATTGGTACTTGCCCGGATGAATATTGGTGTACACCGCCTTGGCTTCGCGCCCCGCTTCGACCCAATCAGGATCGAACCCCTCAAGACGATAGCGATAGCGAATTTTCTCCGGATCAGACAGCGATAGTCCGATGTAGCTGATTTCCACCCGATGCTTTCCGG
>JAYTUX010000507.1:0-3389 GCA_043744315.1 Betaproteobacteria bacterium
TCCGCCATGCGCTTCATCCAATTCAAATCTGCGCCGGCGGAAAACGATTTCCCGGCCGCCGACAGAATCACGACGCGCACCGCCGGGTTTGCGTCCAGCGATTGAAACGCAGCCGTCAATGCGGCGATCAACGCATCGTCGAAGGCGTTGTGTTTTTCCGGATGATTGAGCGTGACGATGCCGAGCGGGCCGTCGATTTCAACAATTATTTTGCTCATCGCGCCATTTTCCCTTACATCCTGAACACGCCGTAATCGGTCTTCTCGATCGGCGCGTTCATCGCCGCCGAGAGGCCGAGACCGAGCACCATGCGGGTGTCTTTTGGATCGATCACGCCGTCATCCCACAGTCGCGCGGTGGCGTAGTAGGGGTTGCCCTGATCTTCATATTGTTTCCGGATCGGCGATTTGAAGGCCTCTTCTTCCTCGGCGCTCCATGTGCCACCCTTTAATTCGATGCCGTCGCGCTTGACTGTCGCCAACACCGAGGCGGCCTGTTCACCACCCATTACCGAAATGCGCGCGTTAGGCCACATCCACAGGAAACGCGGGTTGAACGCGCGCCCGCACATGCCGTAGTTGCCCGCGCCGAAACTGCCGCCGATCACCACCGTGAACTTTGGTACTTTCGCGCAGGAAACGGCGGTGACCATCTTGGCGCCATCTTTCGCAATGCCACCGGTTTCATATTTCTTGCCGACCATGAAGCCGGTGATGTTTTGCAGGAAGATCAATGGAATGCCGCGCTGGTTGCAAAGCTCGATAAAATGCGCGCCCTTCAAGGCGGACTCTGAAAACAGGATGCCGTTGTTGGCGATGATGCCGACCGGAAATCCCCAGATGTGCGCGAAGCCGGTCACCAGCGTGGTGCCGTACAGCGCTTTGAATTCGTGAAAATCGGAATCGTCGACGATGCGCGCAATCACCTCGCGAATGTCAAATGGTTGGCGCGTGTCTTTCGGAATCACGCCGTAGAGTTCTTCGGCGGCATAGCGTGGCTCTTGTACGGGCTGTGTTGTCACTGGCACCGACTTTTTGCGATTCATGTGCTTGACGATTTCGCGTGCGATACCCAGCGCGTGCTTGTCGTTTTCGGCGAGATGATCGGTGACACCCGAGGTGCGTGAATGCACATCGCCGCCGCCGAGTTCTTCCGCCGTGACGACTTCACCGGTGGCGGCTTTCACCAGCGGCGGGCCGCCGAGAAAAATCGTTCCCTGATTTTTGACGATGATCGATTCATCGCACATCGCCGGTACGTACGCGCCACCTGCTGTGCAGGAGCCCATCACGCAGGCAACTTGTGGAATGCCTTTTGCGCTCAGGTTGGCCTGGTTGTAGAAGATGCGGCCGAAGTGTTCTTTATCCGGGAAGACTTCGTCCTGCAAGGGCAAAAACGCGCCGCCGGAATCGACCAGATAAACGCAGGGCAAATTGTTCTGCAACGCGATTTCCTGCGCGCGCAAATGCTTTTTCACCGTCATTGGGTAGTAGGTGCCGCCCTTGACGGTCGCGTCATTGGCGACGATCACGCACTCGGTACCCTCGATGCGGCCAATGCCGGTGATCACGCCGGCGGCCGGTGCATCATGGCCGTCTTTGCCGTACATGGCCCAGGCGGCGAGGGGAGAGAATTCGAGAAATGGCGAACCGGCATCGAGCAGCGCTTTCACGCGGTCGCGCGGCAGCAACTTTCCACGCGCGACATGCCTGGCATTGGACTCCTTGCCGCCGCCTTCGGAAACGCGAGCAGTGTGCGAATGCAATTCCGCGACGACTGTACGCATTTGTTCGGCGTTGGCGGCGAAGGCGGGGGAGTTGGTGTCGAGGCGGGATTTTATGGTGGGCATGGGAATGAGGGTAGAAAAATATACCGTCCGGTGGGTTCAGTCGACGAGATTCCGCGCAATCAACATCCGCTGAATCTCGCTCGTCCCCTCGTAAATCTGCGTGATCCGCGCATCGCGATAGTATCGCTCAACCGGGTAGTCTTCGAGATATCCATAGCCACCGTGAATCTGGATCGCTTTCGAGCACACCCACTCGGCCAATTCCGACGCATACAATTTCGCTTGCGAGGCTTCGCTCAAGCATGCAATGCCCTCGGTGCGCATGCGCGCAGCGTGATGAATCATCAGCCGCGCTGCGTTGATGCGGGTATGCATGTCTGCCAGCATGTTGGCGATGGACTGATGCTCGGCGATTTTCTTGCCGAACTGGGTACGGTCATTGGCGTAGGCGAGGGCCGCTTCGAATGCGGCGCGGGCGATGCCTAGCGCCTGTGCGGCGATGCCGATACGTCCGCCTTCGAGATTTGATAGTGCAATCGCCAGACCTTTGCCACGCGGGCCGAGCAAATGGTCTTCCGGGATTGCGCAATTTTCGAACAGGATCGCGCAAGTGTCGGAGGCGCGAATGCCCAGCTTGTGTTCGGGGCGTTGCACGTTGAAGCCTTTCGTATCGGTCGGCACAATGAACGCCGACAATCCCTTCTTGCCCAAGTCGGGATCGGTGACGGCGAAGACGATGGCGACATGCGCGCGTTTGCCGTTGGTGATGAATTGCTTAGTGCCATTAAGCACCCATTTGCCATCGACTAACTTGGCGGTAGTCTTGAGATTGTTCGCTTCCGATCCCGCTTGCGGTTCGGTCAAACAAAAGCAACCGATCTTCTTGCCCTGAGCGAGATCGCGCAGATACATTTCCTTTTGCGCCTCATTGCCCCAGGCGAGAATCGGCCCGCAGCCAACCGAATTGTGTACGCTCATCAGCGTGGACGTCGACGCATCACCCGCCGCGATTTCTTCGATCGCCGCCGCATACGCGGTGTAGTCGGAAAAGCTACCGCCCCAATCTTCTGGCACCACCATTCCAAGCAAACCGAGTTCGCCCATTTGCGCGACCACGGCATCGGGAATCCATTTGTCTTTTTCCCATTGTGCGGCGTTGGGTGCCAATTGTTCGCGCGCAAAATCGCGAGCCATGTCGCGGATCATGCGTTGTTCGTCGGTAAGGAAATCGTGCGATGGTTTCATGGGCGGAGATGCAGCGGGTGTGGGATTGGGCTATTTTGCTTCATCCATTTTTTTAATGGCGTCTTCGGTTTTCTTTGCGGCGTCTTCCGCGGCGGCGGCCGAGGCTTTGGCTTTGTCGAGCGATTTGAACTGCTCGCCGTAAACAGGATTGTCGCGCACCGCCTTTGTGGCGGCGTCTTTTTCGGCTTTCTGCTGCGCGCCGGTTTTGACGGGTGTCTCCGCCGCCTTACCGCATGCGGCTACCATCAGCGCAATCAACATTGCCGCTAAAAATCGTGTCGTTACCATGTGAGTTCTTTCCCGGTGTAATCAAAGAATCGTCCATTGGCGCTTGGGTCCGCATTGTCGATCACTT
>JAYTUX010000508.1:0-3385 GCA_043744315.1 Betaproteobacteria bacterium
TCACAAGCGTGCCATCGATCTCACATTGCCCGAGGCATTCACACTCGCCGTGATCCCGCAAAACCCCGCCGCACGCGGTGGTGCCAGGGCCGCCTCACCTGCACTCAATGCGGCGCGCGCGCGCATGGCATCGATCTGGCTTGAGAAGCATCCCGACGACGAGCGATTCGGCGCCACCCATGCGCCCGCCATGAGGCCAGCCGCCGCGTTGCCGTTTCGTGCGCCGCATCTCGCCAATCAATTGCTGAAAGAAAATACCGGCGAAATATTTTCGAGCGTTGACGTAAAAATGCAAGCCACTCTGGAGCGCGCGATCGGACAGCGCATTGAGCAACACAGCGAAACCGGCATCCGCAATGCGAGCGCAATATTGATCGATACCGACAGCATGCAAGTCAAGGCATTGGTCGGTTCCGCTAATTTTTACGACGACGACATCGATGGTCAGGTCAATGGTGTCCTGGCAAAACGTTCGCCCGGCTCTACGTTGAAGCCGTTCATCTATGCGCTCGCGTTTGATCAAGGCGTGCTGCATCCGATGACGATATTGAAAGATGCCCCAACCGCGTTCGGCCCGTTCAGTCCGGAAAATTTCGATGGCCGCTTCATCGGCCCGATCACCGCGCAGGATGCACTTACGCGCAGCCGCAATGTGCCCGCCGTGCTCGTGGCTTCAAAACTCACGCGGCCGAGTTTGTACGACGTGATGAAAATTTCAGGGGTTGCCAATCTCGCCAGTGAAAAACATTACGGGCTGGCGCTGACGCTCGGCGGTGGAGAAGTGACGATGGAGGAACTGGCGCGCATGTATGCGATGTTGGCCAATGGTGGGGAACTCAAGTCGATCTCATACTTGTCTTTTCCCCGCGAAGGCGGGGACCCAATCTATTTTCGCGGGTTTCCCCAAACACAGTTGGATCCCCGCCTGCGCGGGGAAAGATCCAGTGCGGGCTGGAGAGGGAAAATCGGAACTATTGACGAGCCACGTCTTGCCACCCGCATCTTCTCCCCCGAGGCCGCCTTCGTCACGCTTGACATGCTCAACACCAATCCGCGCCCCGATACCGGCCTGCCCGCGCAACCGCCAGTCGCATGGAAGACCGGCACCTCATGGGGTTTCCGCGATGCATGGACCGCCGGCATTTTTGGCCGATATGTGTTGGTCGTGTGGGTCGGCAATTTCGACAGCAGCAGCAATCCCGCCTTCATCGGCATTTCTGCCGCCGCGCCCTTGTTTTTTAATATCGTCGACGCACTTCAAGGCGAAGGCCTTATCACGCAAGATGCACCGCGTCTGCCGCCGCCAAAACTGACGCGCGTGGAGGTCTGCGCGGCGTCGGGCGACTTGCCGAATGCCGCTTGCCCGCAACGCGTTGCCACTTGGTACATGCCCGGCAAATCGCCTATTCGCCTGTCCAATTTGCATCGGCGCGTATTGATTGACCGGCGCAACAGCAATGCGGTTTGCAGTGAGGGGCCCGACACCGAGTGGCAGACGATCGAACACTGGCCCTCGGATATGCAACGCCTGTTTCGCGATGCCGGCATGCCGCGCCGCGAGGCACCTTTGATGCCGGATTGTGGTGCAGGCCAGGCTGGCAATCGGACCGCCGACCCGCAAATTGTATCGCCGCTACGCGCCGTGACATATACCACGCGCATCTCGAATCCCGTGCCCATTGCATTGCGCGCCGAAGCGCCGCGCGGCAAACTTTTCTGGTTTGCCGATGGCGCATTTCTAGGCCAAGCCAATGCCGGTGAAGGGCTCGCATGGCAGCCGCCGCGCGCGGGGCGCTTTGTGTTGCGTGCGGTGGACGAGGCAGGGCAGGCGGATAGTCGCGACGTGAATGTTGAGGTGATGCCGTAGACCTGTTGGCGAACGGCAAACTCAAGCATTGGCGGGCGTCTTCGGGCAAAAAGCCGCCGAACGCCGCACCAGTGCTTGAGTTATTAATAGGGCGTAGCTGCGTCGGGGAAGATTGTCATCCTGAGCGACGCGAAGGATCTCGTCATGACAAGTTCCTTTGCGTCGGTCAGGAAGACACTGCACTGTTGAAATGGAAGTAGAACTATTTTCCCGTCTCAAATCGCCACTCCATCACCCGCGCCTTGCCTTGAATCTCGCCTTCAATACGCGCCTTCATCGCGCCATCGGCTTCCATCCAGTAAATGACCCGCTGCGGAAAATCGTGGGCCAAATTTTCAAACACGACTCTCTTTTCGCCAAGCGTTTTTAATTTGAATTCAACCGGCGCCTTGCCGCCGGGACTCGCGAGGTAGGAAAGGCCCGAAGCGCCCTCGACAATGCGCAGAAACTCAAACGTTGCACCGCGTTTTGTAGAGGTCGTCAGATTTACCGCCGTCATCATTTTTCCGCGCGGGCCGAGCCACGCTTCCTGAACGATTTCGCCGTCCTTGTTCTGCGTCCAGGTGCCGGCCATCCAGGCAAGTTTGTCGATCTCCTGCGCGCTCACGCTGGATGCGATGAGCCACATCGCGCCAAGGGCGAACCGGGTGAATGTCATCGCGCTGATCCTGTTTTGAGTTGACATGTCACTGTGCTTTCCACAAACCAATCGCGTTGCCATCCGGATCCGCGAACCACGCGAATTGACCCATGCCGGGTACCTCGCTTGCGGGCACGATGACCTTGCCGCCCAATTCCTGCGCGCGATTAAGCGATTTGCCGATATCGTCGACCTGCACATAAAACGTCACATAAGCACGTGGCTCGCCTTCGGCAATCGCAATGTTGCCCTGTATGCCTTCGGCGCTGCCGGTGTCGATCATGTTGGCGGGGCCGTGCGATTCGATGCTCCAGCCAAACAGGCTTCGATAAAAATTTTTTGCGCTGTCGGCATTGCGTGCGCCGATTTCAAAATGAACGACGGGCTGTCCCATGGCTATTTTCTATTTACGGATTGAGTTGAATGCAAGAAACAACCCAAGCGTAGGAAAAAATCAGCACGCGATATTGTACAAACGCGACATCATCCGGCACCGACCATCGCCGCGGTAAGACCACCCAGCTCGCGATAAAACGCGCGCGGCTGGATACCGGCAAAGCGTTTGAAATCGCGAATCATGTGTGCCTGATCGAAATAGCCCGCCGACAATGCCGTCTCGACCCAACTGCCTGCCTGCGGTTGCTCGAACAAATCGAACACCCGCCGGAAACGCAGAATGCTCGCGAGCAGGCGAGGCGGAATGCCGACTTCAGTGAGAAACCTCCGTTCCAGTTGGCGCGCGGAAAGATTGCCAAGACGGGCCAGCGCATCCACCGGGATGCTGCCGTCGCTGGCGCGCAAGGCGGCGACGCACGCCGCAATCGCAGCGTCGGTTGCGATGCGCGATCCTGCAAGCCGCCGCAATAGAAATTGCTCGA
>JAYTUX010000509.1:0-3375 GCA_043744315.1 Betaproteobacteria bacterium
GCAATACCAGCAATGCAGTGAGTCCAAACACCAGCGGATGCCCGGTTTTGTGCAACACCAGCATGAATTCCGTGGATTTCGGCAGACTCGTGAACACCACCATCGCCGCCAGAAGCGCAATGACAACGAGTGATGCAATGTTCTTGATCGTCGCTGCGTCACGAAGCGGCGTCATATGAACGAATCAATGCGCGCAAGGACAACCGACCCATCTTCCGGCAGAAACGCGAACGCTGTCGCGAGGTCGGCGTAGAAGATTCGACTGAACGGTGGAAGTGACAAGAAGGGCGTCGCCATGGCGGAGGAGGTGAATCAAATCCTAGCACGGCAACTATTGCTCGACCAACGCATCCTCGTTGACGTGGAAATTGAACACAAGGACTGGTGCGGAGTTCGAGGCATTTCGGGTCGGAAAGGCGCGTCGAATGGCGATCTGCGAGACGAAATATGGCGTTGAAAGAAATCGAAAATTCTCGCCGCGCGACGGTCAACTTCTCCATCTTCGCATTGAAGGTCTCATCGTCCCGTTGGCAGCTCTGGTTCGATTGCCACCGCTCGGCGCAACAGGGCAATCCTTGCGCATTTGCATAAGTACCGCACGTCTGCCCAATCGCGTCACCCTTGTCGCCAATTGGCGACAAAAAAACGCCGTTTTTGCAAGACTTTCCCGGCAGTTGCCTGTTCTCGAGGCATTGGCATGAAAGCTGCTTTTTCAGCGAATGCGAAAAGAAATCCAAATCAGGCAGGCGGCCAAACCCGCGTCAATTTCACAGAAAAGGCCCACCGCGCAGCACCCCATCCACCGATGGGCCGCCATCGCGCTTCTCGGTGCAATGCTTTGCGCTTCAACGGCGGTCGCAGTCAGTCTGGATGGCGTCGTCTCACGTAAAACACACGGCAGCGCGGGGCAATTTGATCTGCCAATCGCATCACAGCCGACCATCAACGGTAATATCTCGATTGAATCTCGCGGCGCGAATCCCGGGCATTTAATCGTTTTCAAATTCAACGAAACCATCACTGCGCCGGGAAGCGCGACGGCGATTGACGCAGGCGGCGCACCGATTGGTAACGCCACACCGAGCGTTTTCGGCAGCGAAGTGCGAGTCAGCCTCACAGGCGTTCCAGACCGCCGGCGCGTCACGATCACACTAACGGGTGTCACTGCCGCGAGCGGCATGATGAATGCATCCGCTTCAATCGGTTTCTTAATCGGCGACACCAACAATTCGGCTTCCGTCAATGCGCAAGATACCAGCGCCGTTAAAGCACGCGCAGGGCAGATCACCGACGCCAATAATTTTCGCTACGACATCAGCACCACCGGACAAGTCAGCGCCAAGGACATCGCTGCCGTCAAGGCGCGCAACGGCCTGACACTCGGCACCAGCGCGCCGCCGATGGTCTCACTGTCACCAATCGGTGCCGCACAAATGGGCACGGCATTGACGCTTGATGCCAGCGCGTCGGTCACCGGTGGGACGATCGTGCGAGTGGAATTTTTCGATGGCGTCAACAAGATCGGCGAAGACGCCAATGCGCCCTACTCCCTCAGTTGGACACCGCCCACCGAAGGCCCGCGCCAAGTGACCGCGAAAGCGATCGATAGTAACGGTGTCTCGGTGGTGTCAACGCAAGTCAGTGTAAACGTTGCTGCGCATCCGCAGGCCGACCCGGCGCGCCTGCTCGCGCAAACCACTTTCGGCGCGACGCAAGCCGAGATCACGCGCGTAGCCGCGCTCACGCCCGCCGCCTATCTCGATGAGCAATTCGCGCTACCGCAAACGCTACACCTGCCGACGGTGAGCGCCGATCCGTTCTACCCCACCGAGCCGTGGTCCGTTATGGGGCCATCCATCTGGAAGAAATATTTTGAGGCACCCGACCAATTGCGCCAGCGGGTGGCAAACGCACTGTCGCAAATTATGGTGATCTCGATGCAGAACAACACCATCGGCGATCAGGCCTGCGCGTCGGCTGCATATCTGGATACGCTCGGCGCGAACGCGTTCGGCAATTTCAAGAATTTGATCAAGGACGTGACCCTGAGCCCGGCCATGGGCGAATACCTGGATATGAAAGGCAGCGCCAAAGCCGACGCGGTACTGAACATCATCCCGAACGAAAACTACGCGCGCGAAGTGATGCAGCTATTTACCATCGGCACGGTGATGCTAAATCTTGATGGCTCGGTGCAATTTGCCAATGGCAAAGCGATCAACACTTATTCGGAAGCCGATGCGCAATCAGTTGCACGCGCGCTGACGGGCTGGACATTTGCGGGGCAGGATCAAACCAAATCGTGGCGTTGGTTGTATCCCGACGTGCCGTTCCCGTCGGATGCGGCGAGTGCGGCCAAAGCCTGCACAGCGTGGTCGACACCGATGGCACCATGGACGGCGACCTATCGGTCCAGTGATGACACCCGCGACATCACCGGCGGTGCGCATGATGCCGGTGCCAAAACGCTGCTCGTGTATCCGGGTTCGGCGGCGCATTTTCAAACTGTGCCGGCAGGCCAAACACCGATGCAGGATATCGATGCAGTGGTCGACAATTTGTTCAATCACCCGAATGTCGGTCCATTCATCGGCGAGCAATTGATTCAGCGGCTGGTCACCAGTAATCCGAGTGGTGCCTACGTGACGCGGATTGCAAACGTATTCAACAACAATGGATCGGGCGTGCGTGGCGACATGAAAGCCGTGATCCGCGCGATTCTGCTTGACCCGGAAGCGCGCACCCCGCGAGCGAGTCAGCCAAACTATTTCGGCAAGTTGCGCGAGCCAATCATGCGCTTCACGCATTTGCATCGCGCGTTCGGTGCAGTGATGACCAACGGCTATCGCAGCATTTACGATTTAGGAGGCTCGGATGCGCTCGGCCAAAGCCCGTTGCGCGCGCCCAGCGTATTCAATTACTACTCACCCGAATATTCGCCTTCGGGGCCGATGTCCGCCGCCGGTTTGGTCGGCCCGGAATTCGGCATTACCAACAGCGCGACGATTTCCGGGTTTATGGATTTCTCCAAATACGGCATCGTCGGTGGTTTCAATTCCGGTGCCGCGAATGCGGGCGATTGGCTCAATCCCAACTACGCACCGTATATCGCGCTGGCACCCACTCCTGCTGCGATGGTCGATGCATTGAACGTGTTACTGCTCTCCGGCGGCATGAGTTTGCAGTTCCGCACGCAGTTGATCGATATCGCCACCAAACTTACCGACAGCGTGGTCGCAACACAGAACACGGAACGTTTCAAGACCGTGCTGTGGCTGATATTGAATTCACCCGAATACTCGATACAAAAGTAGGCACCAACAAAAATGAAAATCGCCAACCTCCATGACGACCGTCGCCAATTCATCAAGATGA
>JAYTUX010000510.1:0-11633 GCA_043744315.1 Betaproteobacteria bacterium
CAACGTGCCGATGCCCCCAACACTGTCCGACGCGCACGCCCACGCGCTGCCATTCCATTTTGTGACCTGGTTGGTGGCACACGCCACCGTCGGCAACAGCTGTGTGCCAGCCAGTCCTATCGTGCCGGTTGTGGTGATCGGCCCACCCGTGAGCCCCACACCGGTCGCCACACTGGTGACACCGCTACTAACAACGGAACCGGTGCCCAATTGTCCGTTGCTGTCGATGATCACCGGTTGTCCGTCTGCGATTCCCGGCGTGACCCCGCGAATGCCGGAAATAAAGGTGCGTGTCTGGTTCGTGTATCCCAGCCGGATGGTATTGAAATCCATCGGATCGCCCGGATTGCCGATGGCGATGTTGTTGCTACCCGCGAAAATCGAACCGCCTGCCTGATTGCCAAGCGCGATATTGTCGCTACCGGTGCCTTGGTTGAGCGCGGACACGCCGACTGCTGTGTTACGCGCGCCATTGGCACCCAAGCCCATCGCACTCACACCGAGCGCGGTATTGTTGCCGCCCGAAACGTTCGCCGACAAGGCCGCGTTACCGATCGCCGTATTGTTGAATCCGGATGTGTTGCCTTCCAGCGCGAACGTGCCCACCGCTGTGTTGCCTAAACCGCTGGTGTGGCTCTTTAGTGCGTCGGCACCGACCGCCGTGTTGGAATTGCCACTGGTCAACGCGGCGAGGCTGTTTCTGCCAACGCTGGTATTGAATGCGCCAGTCAAGGACAGATTGCCGCCATTGACGCCGAGAAAAGTATTGTTGTTGCCGATGCTGTGCAGAAACAGCGATGTTCCTTTGAAAATATTACCGGCAAGTGCGGTCGATGCAGGAAGCGTAAGATTTCCCGTCAGATCTAGATTGCCGCCACTGCTGCCTGGTGCTGTCGCACAAACCCACACGGCCCCATTCCATTGCGGAATCTGGTTGGTGGCACAGGCCGTGGTCGGGAGCAATTGCGTTACGGACAACTGGCTTCCGGAGAGGGTGCCGGTGATCTGCGCGGCGGGAATCGTTGCCGCTGTCAGCGCACCGAAGACTTGCGCGCCCGGAAGACTGCCCTGCAATCCGCCAGCCAACATCGCGAATGTCGCGATGTTGGCCGAACCAGCCGAGGCAACGCTGCCGGTGACCTGCGCGCCGTCTATCGTCGCACTGCTATCCAGCGTCGCCGCGCGAAACGCGTACGCGCTGCTGGCCAGCCGCTGGCGTGGGCTCATCTCGCCGTCGGCGTTAATCTGCACCGTCAGCCAATACGGCACATCGAACGGCAGCGGAATCGGCGTCACCGCACCGATGACGGCGTTGAAGCCGCCGTTGGTCACGCTCACCGATAGTTGCGTCTCGGTATAGAGCGCCACACCACCGCTGACCGCGTTATAGAGTCGGAACGTCATTACCACCGGCGTATTGACCGGTGTGCCGGTCGGGCTGGTGAGATATCCTTGGTAGTTGATCGTCTGCGGAGGCGTGGCGAGCGCAACATCGGCAGCAAGGCCGAGCATGGCGGCCAACATTAGTGACAGTACCAAATTCAACTGGCGGCTCGGCATGATTGTTTCCTTCGTCGTCGTCATTGTTATTGATGCCGCGACCGCAAAATGCGTCGGTGCACATTGCCAAACACCAGCGCTGGCGCGGCTTTCCGGTCTTTACTGCTGTGTCGCCCGCACCATTGCGCACGAAGCGTCTCAAGACAAAAAACCAAAGACATGCGGCATCACCCTTATGAACGGAATCGGCTATGCAATCCCGCCAGCTTTCGTGAGGACGGCAACGATTGCGCGCGGTTACTGCTTGCCGGCGTATTTCTTTTCCATTTCCCTGGCGAAGGCGTCGCGTTCCTTCGACGACATATTGGCAACATCGGCGCTATTGCTGCCGGTCAGGGCTTTCATCATCGCCTCGGCCTGCTGCTGCTCGCTGGTGCCACTTTTTTTCGTCTGCCGCGCGGTGGCCGCATTGACCGCAGCGGCTTGCCGCTTGGCATCGTTGATACCGGCGCTGTAAATCGCCTCGACCTCGGCGTCGGACTTGCCAACGGCCTGCTTGCCCATGTCCTTGCGCAGGGCTGCTACACGCGTAACGCGAATCTTCTCGTCGGTTTCGGCTTTCTTCTTTGCCGCGCGTGCCTGCTCGGCCGCCGCTGCTTTCTTGAATTGCAGCGAGTTCGGGTCGTCCAGCGGATCGTAGTCGGCGTGGAAATTGAGCGAAAACGCACCAACAATAATGGCAAGCAGGATGAGTTTTTTCACGCGTGGCCTCATTCAGTGATGGCGATATCGGGCACAAAAGGTACCCTTCACCCCACCGAACGGAATGCAGGCAAAAATCCGGCCAACGGCTAAGCGGAAAGGCGTGCCGCCAAGTTGGCGGACCTGACATCGGGCAAGCGGCGATTACAGCACTACCGTTCAGCGTCGATTTATGCCCTGGCCGGCGCGGCCCGCTTTGCTCAGGTCACGCGGCGTCCGTGACAAAAATGACGACGCTCTCTGGCGTTGGGCTTCGCTGCGCCCGATTCGGAGGTAGGCGGGTCTTGTCTACCCGGCATCCCTGATGTGGCGCTCATTTCGATGCACGGGCGATCGCGGCGTCGCAGTCAGCCAGTACCTTCTGCATTTTTTGCACCGGATTCGCTTCCAGCGAACCCAATTTCCTGTCGACAACTTCCTGCGCCCGCGCGAGTCGCTCAACGATCAGCATGCGGCCTTCGCGCCGCGTGGCGACGTTGCTGGAAGGCGCGAAACATTTCACCCGGCCGATGGCTTCGTTGGCAAATACTTTGTAGTTCGTGCCGTTGAACCCGGTTTGTACATCCGGGGGCAGTCGGGAAATCGTTGCCAGGGCGTCGTTTGCCATGGCCAACGATTCAGCCGGTCGCGCCAGACGCTCAAGCAGCAATGCAAGCTTGGATTGGGCTTCAGCCAAGACTTCCAAACCGGCGAAGCTCGCCGCATCTCGCGATGCGAATTCACTTGCGCACGTGATGCCTCCACGCAGGGCGCCGATTGCCGCCGTTGGATCCCCTAAACCTTCGTGAACGAGCGCAGTTTGCGACAACACTATGCAGGTGGCGAGCTTTGCCCGGGAATTGTCAGGCTGGTCGGCCAGCACGGAGGTAAACAGGGCTTGTGCCTGTTGGTAGCGCGCCATCGAGCGCGTTAATTGCTCCTTGCCCGGCTCGTGCAGGCCGAGCAGAAAAGCTTCCGCGGCATAGCCCGAAGCCAACGCAATCCTGTTCTGAAAATCCGTTGGCGCTTCGCGAGCGAGCACCTCCAGAATATCCAGACCGGTCGCAATTTTCGTCAGGGCGGTAGGGAAGTCATTGAACAGATACGCATGCACCCTGCCCAGGTCGAGATAGCCGACTCCCAAAAGACGTTTGTCGTCGTTGGTCGCATCGCGGAGGGTTAATGCGCGATGCGCCAGTTCGATCAGCATTTCCGCCTCGGGCAACGCCGCCTTGTCCCCCAGCTTCCACAACGACAGGCTCAGACTGCGCTCGACCGCGATCAACTCGCGCAAGGCATCCAGTCGATACGGCTGTGCGACCACGATGGGTTGCAGGAGTGCGCGCGCTTTCTTCGCATTGTCCATCGCTGCCCTATCCTGGCCGGCGTTTTCGCTGCTGTTTGCGCCCTGAAGTTGCGCCAGCTTTCGATAAGCGGTGGACAATTCCAGCGCCAATCCGGCGTCATCGCCGGCTTCCGCCGACAGATTGTCGAGGTACTCCCGCGACGTTGCCACCAGTTTCTGCCGAGCCTTGAGCGCACCGGGCACCGATTCCAATTCACCCTGCAGGTCGAACATGAACGAATTGGCCAGCTTGCGCACGCTGGCAAAGTGCTTCTCCGCCCGAGCTTTCTCGGCCACTGCCACGCGGCGCTGTTGCTCGACCATGACCAGCCCCAGGCTCGTGGTCAGCAATACCACGGCGGCAGCCGCGATCGGCAATTTGTGGCGTGCGGCGAATCGGCCGGCGAGATAGCGCCAGGTGCCTTGCCGCGCCTCTACCGGGCGATGCTCGAGATGTCGCAGGATGTCTGCGTCGAGTTGCTCGATGGTGGCATAGCGGTCAACCGGATTTCGGCGCAACGCCTTGAGGATGATCGCATCGAGGTCGCCGGTCAGCGCGTGCGTGAGTTGCTTGCCGTTTGCCAGGCCGCGCACAGCGGCGGCCGTCTCAGCCAGGCCCAAGGATGAGGGAACCTCGATTTGTTCGGCCAGCAAGACAGACTCCGTCAGTGGCTTGCCTTCGCGTACCGCTCGATACGGTGAACACCCGCTGACCAGTTCATGCAGGGTCACGCCCAGCGCATAGACGTCGGTGGAGGTGCTGATGGTGCCGGCGGCCACTTGTTCCGGCGCGGCATAGCGCAGGGTCATGATCCGTCCACCCATTTGCGTCAATGCCGCTGCCGCGCCCGCCTGTGTTTCATCGTCGATCAGCTTGGCGATGCCAAAATCGAGCAGCTTCACCTGGCCCGCGCCATCGATGAGAATATTGGCCGGCTTGAGGTCGCGATGCACCACCAGGTGCCGGTGCGCATGCGCGACGGCCGCGAGTATCTGCCGGAACAGCGCCAGGCGTTGCGCGATCGTCAGACGGCGCTTGTCCGCATGCTCAAGAAGCGATTCGCCTTCGACGAACTCCAAGGCCAGGTATGGCTGGTCACGGCTACCCTCGACATCGCTGACGCCGGCATCGTGGAGCTTGGCGATGTTCGGGTGATTGAGTTTGGCGAGGATGTCGCGCTCGCGACGGAATCGCTCGCGCGTGACATCGGTGAGTTGATAAACGGTTGGCAGCTTCAGCGCCACCTGCCGCTCGACGCGGCCATCTAACTGCTGCGCCAGCCACACTTCGCCCATGCCGCCACGACCAATGCTGCGCAGCAGGCGAAATGGCCCGACTTGTGCACCCTCCGGGAATTGGCTGGTGGCGCGCGGTGCCGACGCCAGTTGTGGCACGGTTTCCAGTGCGCCGGATTGCTCCGCGCGGTCGTGCGTGGCCAGCAACTGCCGCAGCAGCGGCAACAACTCGGCATCGGTGGCTTCGAGCGAAAACAGCCAGGCGTCGCGAGCGGCCTGATCCATCTCCAGCGCGGTTTCAAGCAGAGGCTCAAGCGATTGCCATGTCTCGGGAGAAATTTTCATGGGCAGGGGATGGATGGTTTGGGAACGCGCGTGCAGGATGCCATTGAGTCAAACGAAATTGCCGCGCGTTTGCTGCCAGCGACACCGCAGCGCTGGAGGGATTCCGATGCCAATGCGAGGCTTGGGCTGAGACTGACCGATCCCGCACCTCAACTGATCAATGTCAGCAACAACGCCCTCGCCTTGCTCCATTCGCGCTGAACGGAGCGTTCCGAAATTCCCAGTACCTCGGCAATTTCCGAAGCCGTCATGCCGCCGAAGAAACGCATTTCCACCAACCTGGCGAGCGCCGGGTCGAGCTTGGCCAGGTCGTCGAGGGCACTGTTGACGGCTTCCACATCGACGTCTCCTGCCATGCCATCCTGCGCGGCCGTATCCAGTGTGACGAGGTCGAATTCGCCGCCCCGCCGCAGCGCGCGCTGTTCGCGAACGATGTCGATCACAATGCTGCGCAAAGTGCGCGAGGCGTAGGCAAGAAATTGCAGGCGGGTGGCAAAATGAAGCTCCGCGCCCTCCGCGAGCTTGAGATAGCCGTCGTTAATAAGTGCGGTGGTCTGCATCGAGCCATTGAGGCCACTGCGGCTCAATCGCGCGTGCGCAATCTTCCTTAGTTCGGGATACCACGCACTGAATGCTTCATCCAGAGCGGAACTGTGCGCCTGCTCGATCTTTTCAAACGCTTGCGCAAGTTCAGTCATGTCGTGGCGGAATTGACTCAAAAACGGACAGCAGCAATGAGCGGTAGAACAACGGGCAAACAAATTGTCGCACAGCTTCGCCGTTCAAAAATTACGAATTCGTCGCGACGGCGGCAAACGCGGCACGCCCCATCAACATCGTCTGCCCGCTCTCGCGCCCGATCTTGCGGCCGCCCAGATCGATCAACTGAGAACGAAACGCGTCAGGTCATCGAAAGGGGGCAGGCTCGACCTGTTTTGCGTCCGCCTACACCCGCGGTCTGCCTCGTTGCCGCGCCGCTCTTCGGACGCCAGTCGCCTTCTCAATCCTGGCGTAAAAACGCGCGCTGCCAGTGTCGTCTTTGCGCGTGGCGACTAGAATGACGAGTATGGCCATCCGCAAATGGAGCAACACGGTTCGCGTCTGACAGCGTATCGGTTCGCCATGAGGTACCAAGGGCATTGATGCATCGATACCTTTCAATACCCTGAGGCGAACCGTGTATTGTTGGCATCGGCCTCCCGACCATTAACCATTCCACCCTACCCATGTTCCCGCAAACCAATATCAACGAAATCACCCACGTCATTCAACTCGCCATTGCACCGGTGTTCCTATTGACCGCCGTCGGCACCATTATTGGCGCGCTGGTCAATCGCCTTGGGCGTGTCGTGGATCGTATCAGGGTACTGGAAGAAATGCTGCGCTTCGCCAATGCGGAAGAACTCGCAAAAGAAAAAATTGAATTGGCGTCGCTTGCCCGCCGCTTGAAACTGATTTATCTGGCCGTCGCCTGCGCCGTATTTTGCGCGCTGTTTGTCGGGCTGCTCATCATCGTCGCGTTCATCGACGCGTTGTTTACGATCAACCTCGCGCGCATGGTCGGCATGCTGTTTGTGTTCGCGATGTTGTCGTTTATTGCATCGCTAATCGTGTTTCTGCGCGAGATATTTCTGGCCGTCTTTGCGACGAGCCAGACGATGAAATAGCGGTTACTCAGGTAACGCCTTTAGAGATAGGCCGCGATATTTCATCGCCCGCGCGATACTCCAATTTTTTTCGTCTCTGCAACGCGCGCCAATGCCTGGCGCTTCATCGTCTGATTGCATTCGCAGGCTTCTCAATTGCGCGAACCAGTTTCACCATTTCGCCTACAAAGAAATGAGGGAAAGACTGTCGATTGCGACCCTTCGTTTGGTTGAAACTTCCACCTATCAATTTTTCTCAATCCGGGTGAAGACCATGCAAAAAGTGAAGGACGTGATGAGCCGTGACGTACAAGTTACCGGCCCCGACAGCAGCATCAAGGATGCCGCGCAGCAGATGTTGAAAGGCAACTTCGGCATGTTGCCGGTCGAAGAAAACGATCGCATGATCGGCGCAATTTCGGATCGCGATATCGCCATTCGCGCTGTCGCCGCTGGCAAGCATGCAGATGCCAAGGTACGCGATGTCATGTCAAAGGGAATCATCTGGGCCTTTGAGAATGACTCGGTTGCCGACGCGGCAAAACGCATGAGCGATCACCAAATTCGCCGCTTGCCGGTGGTGAATGCCGATAAACGACTGGTGGGCATTGTGGCGTTAGGTGACTTCGCCGTGGTCAGCGCCGATATCGATGTCGCGGGCAAGGCGCTCTCGAAAATCTCAAAGGCTGCGTAACGACACTGCGCCTTAATTCAACGCTTCAAAATACTTAGTCCCACCACCATCCAATTTGCGCGCCGACTATCGGCCAAGGAGATTTGACATGACACAGACCATTACCAAAACAATTTTCGCCAACGAAGAAGACCTGAATCGCGATCCGCTCAGCGGCACACCGGGCGCGCATCCATTGGGTACCGGTGCCGGTGCAGCATCAGGCGGGGTCGCGGGCGCGGCGGTGGGTATGGCCGTGGGCGGCCCGGTGGGTAGTGTCATCGGTGCGGCCGTCGGTGCGATTGCCGGCGGGCTGTCGGGCAAAAGCCTGGCCGAAGCGGTCAATCCCACGGCCGAAGAAACCTACTGGCGCGAAACCTACATTCGCGAACCCTACTACCTGCCGGGCAAACCGTATGAATACTATGCACCGGCATTTCGCGCCGGTTGGGAGGGGCGTGTTCGTTTCGACGGGCGCACATTTGCCCAGGCGGAACCCGAACTCGCCGTCGCATACCTTCGCACCAAGTCCGAAATCGACCCTTCCTGGGCTGACGTGAGACCGGCAGCCGAGGCGGCCTGGAATCGCGTTGATCGCGCGGGGACGGCAACGATCTGATCTTGATCGCAACCTGAAATTCCTGTTCCGGCAAAGTCGGGGATCCAAGTATTCAATAATGGCGCGGCGTTCGGAGGTTTTTCGTCTCGAGACGCCCGCCAAATGGCGTTCTTCGATTCAAGTTGCCGATCGTGGAATTTGCCCTATGTGACCGAGCGCACGGTCGCATGAGCTCCACAAGCAGACAATCGTGACGACGATCAGTCGCGATTCGCCTTAACGAAACAAATTCAACTCACGTCATGACCCTGCCCCGCCCGCTCAAATGGATTGCCGGAATTTTGCTCACGATAATCGTGCTGCTGGCGCTCGTCATTGCGTTCATGGATTGGAATTGGTTGCGCGGCCCGATCGCCCACCGCGTGACTGCCGCGACCGGCAGAACGTTTGAAATCAATGGCGACTTGGACGTTCATCTCTCATTGCACCCACAAATCATCGCGAATGATTTGGTGCTCGGTAATGCGGCGGGCAGCACAGAGCCGCGCATGGCCAGTCTCAAGCGCCTGGATGTCAGGATTGATGTGCTGAAGCTGTTGACCGGTCAGATCGTATTACCTGATATCGCCTTGACCGAGCCGCGCCTGCTGTTGGAAATGAATCCGGACGGCGCTCCCAATTGGCTGTTCGCCGAGCGCGATAGAAATAAACCATTCGAATTTCCCACCATCGGCCAGGTCAGCATTGAGCGTGGCACTGCAACCTATCGCGATGCCAAATTGAAAACCGATCTGGCCCTTGAAGTACACACGCTGCCCATCGACAAGGACCATGCCGAGCCCCGCGTCGAGATTGCCGGCAAGGGTTCGTTCAAAGGACTACCGACCACACTGCACGCCATTGGAGGCGCGTTATTGAGTGCGCGCGTTGCTGGCGAGAGTCCGTACCCGATCGAAGCCGGCGCCGCATTTGGCAGCACCAAGGCGACCATCAATGGCACCTTACTGGATCCGATGCACGTGACGGCGCAACAATTGAATTTCACACTGACCGGCAGCGACCTCGCGTTGTTGTATCCGATCTTTGGCGTGCCGATTCCGCCAACACCCGCTTACAAGCTCGCCGGGTTTCTTGATCACGCTGGAATGCTATGGACGATTCGTGGCCTCAAGGGCGTCGTCGGCGAAAGCGATGTCGCAGGTGAATTCGCGGTGGATCGCGGCCGTACACCGCAGATGATTACCGCCACACTGGGCTCGCAAAAACTGGTGTTGCGCGATCTCGGTGGCTTCATTGGTGCGCCGAATGGCACGCAGTCCGGCCATGCACCGCGCGGTGGCCGGATCTTGCCCACCGAGCCGTTCAGCCCGGATAAATTAAAGGCCGCCGACGCGGATGTACATTTTCGCGGCGCGCAGGTCATCACGGAAAAAATGCCGCTGGAAAAAATGACCGCACATCTGGTCGTCAACAACGGCGTGCTGAAACTCACACCGATCGATTTCGGCACGGCGGGCGGACACCTGCTGGCGGAAGTGGAAATGGATGGGCGTCGCGCACCCATTGCCACGCGCGTTGATGTCATCGCGAAAGGTTTGCAATTGGAGAAGATGTTTCCGAATTCCAAACTGGCGTCGGGCAATACCGGCACCATGGGTGGCCGCGCCAAACTGGTCGGCAACGGTAACTCAGTCGCGCAATTGCTGGCGACGGCGAATGGCGAAGCGGCATTAATTATGGATGGTGGTTCGGTTGGTGAATTGACGCTGCGGCTCGCCAACCTCGATGTCGCGAATTCGCTGTTGCTCATGCTGGGTGGGGACAAACAAACGCCGATTCGCTGCATGGTGGCAAATTTCAATGCCGTGGGCGGCAACTTCAATGTGCAAGATCTGGTGCTCGATACGGAGAAAGTCAACATCACCGGCAGCGGCAGCGTGAATTTCAACGACGAATCGCTTCATCTGCGATTGGTGGCGAAATCGAAAGGCTTCAGCCTGGCTTCACTGCGCGGCCCGATCGGCATTGCCGGCACATTCGATGCGCCGGTGGCGCGCCCCGAGCTCGGTGGCGTCATCGCACGCGGCGGCCTTGCGGTGGCGATCGGCGCGGCAACGGCCGGCATTGGCGCACTGATACCGCTACTGGATTTCGGCAAGAAAAATGACAGCAACTGTCATGAATTGATTGCCCAAGCGAAGGCGGATGTGGGGGTGAAGGCGAGTGATATTGCGGGATCAAAATTGCCCGCTTCGGCTGCTGGGAAAACAAACGTTGCGCCAAAGAAATGAAACAATTCGACGACGGTCGTTAGCAGCCGTTCGCGGGTGAAAGAAGCGGTCGTTCAAATTGCGATCAGGATTGGCGGCGCAATGGTTTCGCTTCTTTGCTTTCGGTCATGCTGGCTCCTTGGTCTAGGCGGAAGCCTAACAATTTTCAATCTATACAAAAATCCTTACACCCTGGATTGTGGGTTGATGACATTTCCACAAAAAGAAAACCCCGATTTCGCATATGAAAACGGGGTTTTTTTATTGGCGGAGAGGGCGGGATTCGAACCCGCGGTAGGCTATTAACCTACGCACGCTTTCCAGGCGTGTGACTTAAACCGCTCATCCACCTCTCCGAACACTACTTTTTCCGACGAACGCATGCTTTGGCTTGCATGACTGTCGGAGGCCGCGATCATAGCCGAGTACGAGGGTTTAGGCAAATATCGGAATGGTTATCGCCGGGCAAAAATAATCCAGCGAAATGAAAACAACTGCCGCGAAAACAGGATCGTCAAGGTAGCGATCATGACCAGATGCACCGGCCATAGCCCCAGCCAGGGTGAGATTCTTCCCAATGCCGTCAATCCCTGAAAGGTGTTCAATAGGCTGTAGTAAAGATTGAAAATCAACACCGCCAGGAACAAATTCCATGAAGCACCCGAGCGTGGGTTGACGAACGATAACGGGATCGCCAGCAACGCGAGCAGCATTGCCGCAATCGGCAGTGCGACACGCCAATGTAGTTCGGCCAGATGTTCGGGGACAGGGGAGCCAATCAGCGCCATTGTCGAAAGCGCCTTGGACGCGGGATCATTGGCTTTCACTTCCTTGGCAACAATCAACCGCTTTTGCCGCTCGAAATCGATAATGCGAAAATCGAGTGCGCCAGGCGTGCCTTCATACTGGCGACCATTTTCGAGAACCAAGAATTTGTCGCCGTTGGCATCAATTTGCTGATAGCCCCGTTCCGCAACCACCACCCCGGAACGTGTGCCTTGGTTGTACTGCACGAAAACATTTCTGACGATATCGTCGGTATTCGAGGTTTTGTCGACAAAAAATACACTATTCGAGCCACGCGATTCGATAAAGCTGCCGGGCGACAGGCGGGCGACATCATCCTTGCTACGCAAAATGCGTTGATACTCGGCACTTTCGGTCAATGCCCACGGCGTGAGAAACAAGCTCAGCAGCGCGATCAAAAAAACGATCGGCAGACCGAAGGTAATCACCGGTCGAATCCATGCGGCAATCGATAGTCCGGACGAAAACCATACCGGCATTTCGCTATCACGATAGCTGCGCGAAAGCGTCA
>JAYTUX010000511.1:0-11609 GCA_043744315.1 Betaproteobacteria bacterium
GGCGAACCAGTGAGAACAGTCGTGGCTCCGATTTTTTCTGCGCCCGCCCCCGTCCTTGCATTTGGACTCGGCGGACTCATACCCTTCGTCGCACTTACCGCCTTGGGTATATTCGTGCCAGGAACTTTGCACCTTTTCTGGCTTACGACGCTGACACATTACGGAGCCGTTATCCTTGCCTTCGTCGGCGCCTTGCAATGGGGCTACGCGGTCACGGGTCAGGCTACAGGCAAACAGGCGTGGATCCGCTACGGGTGGAGCGTACTTCCCGCCCTCATTGGATGCCTGTCGCTACAGTTTTCTGTTTGGTCCGGGTTGCGGTTACAGGCTGGCACGCTGATCTTGAGCATCGTGGTTGATCGCGCGTTCGCCGCCAAGTCCGCTGCGCCTACATGGCTGATGCCTGTCCGCTACCTTTTAACCGCTGTGGCGGTAACTTGCCTCTTGGTTGCCAGCTTCACGCGGTGAGGGACGTGCAGAACACAGTCGCCCACCTGCCCTCCCTCGTCAAGCCGTGCTGGCATTTTTTCCCGCGTACGACTTTCCGATGTTCTTCACGTCGAGGCACGAGCCGATGTCCAGACTGGCGGCTGCTTCATCCGGTTCGCGTTTGCTTCCCACAATTTCAACCGGGTCGGCAGATCTTCCGCTGCGACGTGGAAGACCGTCACCAAAACAATCGGTGAGATGTCGGTCTTAACCGGCTGAAAGATTGGAGTGTCTTGGTCTAGTGTTTTTTTGCTGAAACTTGCGACACACCGTTGGTTGGGGTGCTCGTGGTCGAAAAAGAGGCTGCATGCGCGGCGTAATATTTGAGCCAGGCGGGCGACGACGGCAGGACGATACTGCCACGTTACGTAGCTTGGCAGCCGATGCAAGCAGATGTTGGGATACTCCAAAAAAATACTCGATGTGCCGCGTGCGAACTACCTGGTCATTCTGGTAGTAGTGAAACTCCGTGGTCATAAGTTCGACGGATGCTCCTATGACTGAAAGGCCAAGGAACCGCCCCGTCTGACTTCCCCGAAGCGCTCAACGACACAACACCACTTCCGGCCCGCACTCACGGATTTCTTCGACTGAATAGACAAGTCCTGACAGCACAGACCGCAGATACGCTTCGGTGCCCTTCTGGCCGTCGCGTCCACCTGGATTCACGGGTACGATTGGTAGTGGTTGCCAATCATTGGCGAGAATCTGATCAAATTCAGAAACCACTCTCGTTGTGAAAACCTCGTAAAACTTACGAATTGTCGCGACGAGCTTGGGCTGTCGGTCTTGCAATATCGAAACTTTCTTAAGTTGCAAATTTGCAGGTCCTCGTATTTGACCCCATCCTTCCCTCGTCCCCTATCTTCCAGCAGTTGTCGGCTCCTGACCGGTCCCTAGCCGATCTGCACCAGCGCCGCCGCCATCACCACCGCCACATGCACCGCCTCGCGCGCGGCACCGTCGGCGATCTGGTGGCGGCAACTGGTTCCGTCGGCGATGATGATCGACTCTGCCGGCGCGCCACGCACGGCGGGCAACAGCGAGAGTTCGGCCATTTTCAATGAGACATCGTAGTGCGCCGCTTCATAACCGAATGCGCCGGCCATGCCGCAGCAGCTCGATTCAATCGGCGTGGTGTTGAGCTCCGGAATCCATGACAGCACTTTTTCCACCGCGCTCATTTGGCCGAACGCTTTTTGGTGACAGTGTCCGTGCAGCAACGCTTGTTTCGCAGCGATCGGCTGCAATCCCAGCGTTGCGGGGTCGAAGCGCCCCGCCGTCTTTTCACGCACCAGAAACTCCTCGAACAGGAACGACTGCGCCGCGAGCCGCTCGCTTTCTTCGCCGGGCAACATCGACATGAATTCGTCGCGCAGCGTCAACAAACACGAGGGTTCGAGACCGATGATCGGCACTCCCCGATCCAGGTAGGGTTTCAGGGCGGCCATCGTGCGGCGCGCTTCTTTTTTGGCCTCATCGACCATACCGGTGGCGAGAAAAGTTCGACCGCAGCAGAGTGGCCGCTCGCCCGTCGCCCCGCCGATCAAATCGACGTTGTAGCCCGCCTTGTGCAACACGATCGAGGCCGCCTCGGCGCTGATGCCGGGAAAAATATTGCTCGGCCCTTCGAAATAGTTGGTGAAGGTATCGACCCACAGCACCACATCGCGTTCCGGGCCAAAGTAGGTGTCGGATTTCTCCGCCTTGGCTCGACGCATCGCTTTTTGCCAGCGCGCGGCACCAATCGAAGACAGCAATGGCCGCCTCCACAGCGGCAATTTCCGTTTTGCCGAAAACCCCACAAACTTCTCGTCCAGCCAAGCGGCACCAGGGATGACATTGCGCAGGTTCAGCAGCCAGCCAAACGCCCATGCATGCGGTGCGAAGCGAGGCAGGTAGGCAACCAGCTTGTCGCGAAGCGTGTGCCCATGGCGCACCTTGTAGTGGTGCAGAAATTCAATTTTCATCTTCGCCATGTCGACACCGGTCGGGCATTCGCGCTTGCAGCCTTTGCAACTGACGCATAAATCCATCGAGTCTTTGACGATGCCGGAGGTAAACGCATCCAGGCCGAGTTGCCCGGAAACAGCGAGACGCAGGGTATTGGCGCGGCCGCGCGTGAGATGTTGCTCATCGCCGGTGGCGCGATAGCTGGGGCACATGGTGCCGACATCGAATTTGCGGCAATGGCCGTTGTTGTTGCACATTTCCACCGCGCCACCGAATCCGCCCCACTCCGACCAATCCAGCGCGGTGGCGAATTTCTTCGCCTCGTATCCCGGCTGAAAACGAAATAACGAACGATCATCCTGCTTGGTCGGATTGACGATCTTGCCGGGATTCATCAATCCTTTCGGATCGAACAATGTTTTGATTTCGCCCAGCGCCGCCGTCAATCGCGGGCCGAAAAAAGGCGCGATCCATTCACTGCGCACCAAGCCGTCGCCATGTTCGCCGGAATAGGTTCCTTTGTATTCGCGCACCAATTGCGCCGCCTCTTCGGCGATCGTGCGCATCTTCACGGCACCGTCGCGGCGCATGTCGAGTATCGGCCGCACGTGCAGCGTACCGACGGATGCATGCGCGTACCAGGTGCCCTTGGTGCCATGCTTCTCAAACACCGCGGTGAGCCTGCGGGTGTAATCGGCGAGGTGCTCCAGCGGCACACAACAATCCTCGATGAAACTCACTGGCTTTCCGTCACCCTTCATCGACATCATGATATTGAGGCCCGCCTTGCGGACGTCCCACAAGGCCTTTTGTGCATTGGCGTTGTTCATCTTCACGACCGAATTCGGCAAGCCGAGATCACCCAACAGTTGCACAAGATCGTCGAGCTTTTTGAGCAACGGCGCTTGCTCGTCGCCGGCGAATTCCACCAGCAGCACCGCCTGCGGCTCGCCAATCAGTGCGGCATCGATCACCGGTCGAAACGCCGGATTGCCGCGCGACAAATCGATCATGGTGCGATCCACCAATTCAACTGCCGTCGGGCCGAGCGTGACGATATGCTGCGTCAGTTCCATCGATTGATGAAACGTCGGGAAATTCACCACGCCCAATGCTTTGTGTTTCGGTAGCGGTGAGAGTTTCAGCTCGATCGATTTGAAATACGCGAGCGTGCCTTCGGAGCCGACCAGCAAGTGCGCCAGATTGGGGAACGGGGTGTTGTAGTTGAGCGGATCGCGCGGCGCAAAAATATCGAGGTTGTAACCTGCAACACGCCGCAGCAACGGCGGAAAACGCGCGGCGATTTCATCCTTTTCGCGCTTGCAAATCGCACGTACGCCGCCGACGATGTCGCGAAAGCGCTGGGAACGACCGGCCACGTTGTCGTCGAGCATCGCAAACTTTTCGACCGACCCATCTGCGAGCACGGCGTCGATTGCCGCCACATTGTGAACCATGTTGCCGTAGAAAATCGAACGCGAACCGCAGGAGTTATTTCCCGCCATGCCACCGATGGTCGCCTGCGCCGACGTGGACACATCGACCGGGAACCAGAGGCCAGTCGATTTCAGTTTCGCATTCAATCGATCGAGCACCATACCCGGCTCAACGATTGCGCGTTGACTCTCCGCGTCGATCGACAACACCTCGTTCAAATATTTGCTGCTATCGATCACCAGTGCCGCGCCGACGGTCTGGCCGCATTGAGAGGTGCCGCTGCCCCGCGGCAAAATCGGCACGCCCACATCCATCGCGATTTGCATCGCCGCAATGGCCGCATCCATAGTGCGCGGTACCACCACGCCCACCGGCATGATTTGGTAGATCGAGGCATCGGTTGCATAGCGGCCGCGCGAAGCGATATCGAACATGACCTCGCCGTCGATTTCGCGCTCAAGCCGCTCCCGCAGTGGATGCGATGCAGATGGGGAAGCGCCCGGTATGAATCGAATTGACTGGCTGACAGACATAGGGTTATTGACCGGTGGTAATGTTTCGCCTGACGAATTGTCATAGTGTACGAAAAATGCATACAGGAGTAACCGACATGGCTCAAGCAAACGCAGCCACACCGCACCGCGCAGGTCGCCATTTTCTCCAAATCCCCGGCCCGACCGCGGTCCCGGATCGCATTCTGCGTGCAATCGATCATCAGGTGATCGATCATCGCGGCCCGGAATTTCAGGCCTTGGGCAAAGCGGTCTTAGCCGGGATTAAAGACGTATTTCAGACACGCCATCCAGTGATTATTTACCCGGCCTCCGGCACCGGCGCGTGGGAAGCGGCGCTGGTCAATACGCTTGCTCCCGGTGACCGCGTATTAATGGTTGAGACCGGGCACTTCGCTTTTCTGTGGCACAAAATGGCAACCAAGCTGGGTTTGAAGCCGGAGCTGATTTCAACCGACTGGCGGCATGGCGTCGACGCTGACACCATTCACGCCATCCTCGCAGGCGACAAGTCGCATTCGATTCGCGCGGTCTGTGTGGTACATAACGAAACGTCCACCGGCGTCACCTCCAATATCGCCGCCGTGCGCAAAGCCATCGACAAAGCCGCGCATCCGGCGCTATTCATGGTCGATACTATTTCGTCACTCGGCTCGGTCGAATATCGGCACGACGAATGGGGCGTGGACGTGACCATCGGTGGATCGCAAAAGGGCCTGATGCTGCCGCCGGGATTGAGCTTCAATGCGCTCTCGCCAAAAGCGCTGGCGGCGGCCCAGACCTCAACCATGTCGAAGTCATTTTGGGCCTGGGATGAAATGCTGGAAGCCAACAAGACTGGCTTTTTCCCCTACACACCGGCGACCAACATGCTGTTCGGATTGCGCGAAGCGCTCGCGATGCTGAAGGAAGAAGGTCACGCCAACGTGTTTGCACGACACCTGCGCCACGCCGAAGCGACGCGCCGCGCCGTGAGTGCGTGGGGGCTTGAAATCCTGTGCGCCGACGCGAACCTGCATTCGCCGGTACTCACCGCCGTGATGATGCCCGCCGGGCACGATGCGGATAATCTGCGCGGCGTGATTCTGAATGCATTCGATATGTCGCTTGGCATGGGGCTCAACAAACTCAATGGCAAAGTATTTCGTATCGGCCACTTGGGCGATTTCAACGATCTCACACTGATGGGCACCCTGGCCGGCGTCGAGATGGGGTTGGAATTGGCCGGCGTGCCGCATCAAAAAGGTGGCGTCGATGCAGCAATGAAATATCTTGCCGCGTGTGCGGCCAGTGCGTCCGCGGCTAGAATGGCCGCTTAAAATGCCCTTTGAATGACACGTATTCGTTCCGAAATTTTATCCACACTGCTCGCCTAAATACCGTTCGCCCTGAGGTATCGAAGGGCTTGGATGCAGGTAACCCTTCGATACCTCAGGGCGAACTGCGCAGGTTAGACACGCCGCAAAGCAATCAAAAACCTAACAACTTTGGAGGAAACATGAATCGTCGTACCTTACTCGCCTCGCTTGCCGCCGCCGTACTCACGCTGCCGCTGGCATTCTCGGCTACAGCCCAAACCTGGCCCACCAAGCCCGTCAAACTCATCAACCCGTTCCCGGCCGGTGGCGGCACGGACGTGTTCGCGCGGCCCTATGCCGGCAAACTGAGCAATAACATCGGGCAGAGCTTCTACATCGAAAATCTCGGTGGCGCGGGCGGCACCATTGGCGCGCAGACGGCGTCCCAGGCGGTACCCGATGGCTATACGTTTTTCATCGGTGCCATTCATCACACCATCGCCGAAGCGCTGTATACCAAGAAAACCTACAAGCTTGAGCAATCGTTTGAGCCGATAACTGTGTTGGGCTATGTGCCAAACGTGCTAGTGATCAATCCGAAACACCCGTTCAAAACGGTCGATGAGTTGGTCAAGTACGCCAAAGCCAATCCCGGAAAGCTGAATTTTGGTTCTGCCGGTTCGGGTGCCTCGCATCACCTCGCGGGCGAATTGTTCAAGCGTCTCGCGGGCATCGACATGGTTCATGTGCCCTACAAAGGCATTCGCCCGATGATGACAGATTTGCTCGGCGGTGTGATCGATCTTTCCTTCGATGGTCTCGCCTCCGCCAGCTCGCAAATCAAGGCCGGCAAATTGGTGGCACTCGCGGTCACTTCGGCACAGCGTAATGCGTTGTTGCCCGATGTGCCGACGATGTACGAACTCGGTTACAAAGACTTCACGATGACCACCTGGTATGCGGTCTGGGGCATCAAAGGCACGCCGCAGCTGATCCTTGACAAAATGCACGCCGAAACCGTGAAAGTACTCAACGACCCGGACATCAAGAAAATATGGGATCAGGCCGGCGCCACGGCAGGCGGTCAATCGCCGAAGGAATTCGCCGGATTCATCTCTTCGGAAATCGCCAAGTGGGGCAAGGTCGTCAAGGACTCAAATATCAAGATCGACAATTGAAAGTCTAGTATCGACGCGGCGTTCGACGATTTTTATGTCCGAACGCCACGCCAGTGCTGGACATAAGATTTCGCTTTAAGACGTAGAAGTTCCGCTGCGATACCGGCAGTTTTTCTTTCTAGCGCTTGATCGCTACAGCCACTTTAACGACGCCTTCACGCACCGCGCGGTCAATCTCATGCGCGTTGATCAATCCGCCGTAATACACTTGCAAGAAGAATTCGTCGTCCCGCTACTCGATCAATTCCTCCGCCAAAAAACGGTATTACGTTGCTTGTCAACACTTCAACGCGCGCCTCTGGTTAGTGCGATCTGTGCGTTTTCATCGTGTGTCTGAAAATCGCGCGCGACCGGATCTTAGGTAAAAACAAGCACCATCAGGCGCAACGGGCCACGCGTCGAGTCAGTAGGCATTGGCATAATTACAACAAAAATAAACTTTCGCCTTGAGCATTGACCGCGAATATCCGAAAATCCTTTCACTGATTTCGGGTCGGCCATTTGCGGATGGAGTCAAATTCGTGCCGTTTGTTGACCTGCGACACATTACCGCCAACTGCCAAAGGATAAAAATAATGTCGAATTCAAAACCCCACTCAGAACATGATGGGCCGTCAGTTCGCACCTGCCTGAATGCCGCAATCCTGGTTGCCATTTACGGCGCAATGGCAGCACCAGCGGTATTCGCTCAATCGACCCAAACGCCTGCTGCCTCTACCACCACAACCACGGTCATCGACACCATCAATGTCGTTGGCTCGCGACGCGTTAATGCATCCTCCACCGATACCCCCGTGCCGGTCGATTTCATTTCGATGACCAAGGTCGCCGAACAGGGCGGGCAATTCGATCTCGCGCAAGCGCTGCAATACATTTCACCGTCGTTCAATTCCACCCGCCAGACCGGTGCCGATGGCGCCGACCTGATCGATTCCGCGGCACTGCGCGGATTGGGCTCGGATCAAACGCTGGTACTGGTGAATGGCAAACGCCGCCATACGGTGTCGCTGGTGAATATTTTTGGTGCGCGCAACCGCGGCAATACCGGTACCGACATGAATGCGATTCCGTTGCTCGCCATCGACAACGTGCAAGTGCTGCGCGATGGCGCAGCGGCACAGTATGGATCGGACGCGATTGCCGGCGTAATCGACATTACACTCAAGAAACGCCTCGGCTGTGAGGCGGTATTTGGCTATAGCCAATACTCGGAAGGCGACGGCAAGAATTATCTCGCCTCGGGATACTGCGGATTGCGACTCGGCGACAAAGGCGCGCTCGGCATCACCGCCGAATATCTGGATCGCGGTCGGTCGAATCGCGCCGAACCCGGCAACCCGCGCATCATCGGTGACACACAATCGAAAAACGCCAGCGTGTATGTGAATGGTGATGCGCCGACCAGCCCGACGGGAAAATTCTATTTCACGCTAGGCACCCAGACGCGCGATGCCTCGTCGGGCGCGTTCGCGCGTGGCGGCATCGGTTCCGGCGATATTCCCTCGCGCAATTCGGCGGCGATGTATCCCAACGGCTTTGTGCCGTTCATTGATGGCGATGTGACCGACCGCTATATGACCGTTGGTCATCGCGCACAGTATGGCGACTGGAATGCCGACTTGTCGCAGACGTACGGCTACAACAAATTGAAGTACAACATCAACAATACGCTGAATGCGTCAATTGCCAACAAGGATTTGCTGAGCGGCGGCAAAGGCATCAGCCCCAGTTCATTCGACGCAGGCGGCTTTTCGTTCGAACAGCTCACGACCAATTTCGACATGAGCCGTTTCTATTCCGATATTGCACAAGGCATGAATCTGGCATTCGGTGCCGAGTACCGGCGCGAGAATTATCAGATCTTCGCCGGCGAGCGCGGCTCGTATATCGATGCCGACGGCGTCGGTATCGGCGGCAATCCTGGCAGCCAGGGTTTCCCGGGTTTTCAGCCAGGCGACAACACCGATCGCAGCCGCACCAGCGTGGCTGCGTACATCGATATCGAGACTGATTTGAGTTCGCAGTTCAAGCTCCAGACCGCGCTGCGCGCCGAAAAATTCAGCGATTTCGGCTCCACGGTCACGGGCAAAGTGGCCGGCAGTTTCAAGGTCGATGAACAGATTTTGCTGCGCGGCTCTGGCAGCACTGGCTTTCGCGCACCATCATTGCAGCAAGTATATTTTTCATCGACCTTCACCGATTTCATCAGCGGCGTGCCGCTCGACGTGGTGCTGGCCCCGAATGGCAGCAGGGTCGCCAATGCGGCCGGCATTCCGAAACTGAAGGAAGAAAAATCCACCAGCGGCACGTTCGGCGCGACCTGGACACCATCCAAAGCGACATCGGTCACGGCGGACTTTTATCGCATCAATATCGACGACCGTATTGTGCTGTCAGGGCGCTTCGACGAAAACAATTTCCCGGCGCTGGCCACGATTTTGCGTGGCCTCGGCGTTGGGCAAGCACAGTTCTTCGTCAATTCGGTCAACACCAAAACGCAGGGCATCGATCTGACAATATCGAACAAGTCCGACATCGGCGGCGGGAAATTGTCCACATTCCTTGCGATGAATTACAGCAAGACTGAAGTCACGGGCATCAAAACGCCGAAGTCATTGGCCGGATTTGAGGACGTGCTGCTGTCCGAGCGCGAGCGCTTGTTCATCGAGCAAGGTGGGCCGCGATCCAAGGTAACGCTGGGATTCGACTACTTAACGGGCGCGCTTGAAACCGATTTGAAAATCATTCATTTCGGCGCGCAAACGCTAGGCACCTTCTCCGGCACCGCGAACGGTGTGCCCAACGCGCGTTATGCGCCGAAAACCTCGGCCGATTTGAGTTTCACCTACAGCTTCAACAAAGACATGAAGCTCACGATCGGCGGCGCAAATATTTTCAACGTGAAACCGAGCAAGCAGGATGCGAATGAAACCGACAATGGATTTATTTACGACAGCGTCCAGTTTGGGTTGAATGGGGCGTCATACTTTTTGCGGTTGTGGAAGAAGTTTTGATCGGCGCGTGTCGCCGTTCGGCTTAGGATTCTTTCTGTTTCAAGACGTGTCATCCTGAGCAACGTGAAGGATCTCGCTGCAATGTCGAGATCCTTCGCGTTGCTCAGCATGACAGGTTATTAAAGTTTTTTTGTTAAATCTCTATAATGCGCGCGCCTCTCGGGACACTTTCGCCCCAAACGCCGCACCAGTTATAGACTTTTAACTCTGTTTGAACAAGTGAAAATACTGCCGCGACACCGGCAGTTTTTCTTTGTGGCCTTTGATATGCACCACCAGTTTCTCGGGGCCTTCGCGCACCGCGCGGTCGATTGCATGGGCATTGATGATGGTGCCGCGATGCACTTGCCAGAATATTTCGTCGTCCAGTCCCTCGATTAATTCCTTCAGTGGCGTGCGCACCAACGCTTCGGAATCTTTCAACACGATACGCGTGTATTTGGTGTCGGACTGAAAGAACAACACGTCTTCGACATTGATCAATTTGGTGTGATTGCCGAGTGAGGCGCGTATCCATTTCAGTTTGGCCGCACCCGATTTTGTACTCTGATTTAATAGTTGCCCGAGCAGCCCGGACAAATCGGCGGGGGCGGCGCTGAGTCGCTTCTTCAGCCGTGCAACGGCGGCAACCAGACGATCGATTTCGACCGGTTTCATCAGGTAATCCACCGCACCGTTCTCGAAGGCACGCACTGCATACTCATCGTAGGCGGTGATAAATACGATATGTCCCGCATCGCCAATTTCGGCGGCAACTTCCAGGCCGGTTTTGCCGGGCATGCGAATATCGAGAAACGCGATATCCGGGCGATGCGTTTTCCAAAGCTCGATGGCCTCGACACCGTTTTTGGCCACTCCGGCGATCACGAGTTCGGGCCAGACTTCTTTCAGTGCGGCCAGCAATCGATCGCGCATCAGAGGTTCGTCTTCGGCGATAAACGCGGTGGTCATGGCAGTTTTCCTTTCGAGTCTCTTGCAATGGAATTGTCTTGATTCGGGTTCGGCAGCGGTAAATCGATCACCGCCTTGAACCCATGCGGAACATTCCGCGAAACGATCAAATGCGCGGCGTCTGAAAACAGCACGCGCAGCCGCTGCCGAATATTGTCTAGCCCCACGCCACCACCCGACTGTGCCACGTTCAGGCCCTGGCCGGTATCCGTGACCGTAATGCGCAGCCGATCATGTTCGCGCGCGGCGCGGACAAGAATCTCGCCGCCCTCCAGGCTCGGCTCGAGGCCATGCTTGATCGCGTTTTCCACCAGCGAAATCAACATCGCAGGCGGCACGGAGAGGTCACGCAGATCGTCTGGCAATTCCAGCGAAAAGTTCAGCCGATCATGCATGCGCGTTTGCATGATCGCGAGGTACGCCTGCATGACTTTGAATTCGCGCCCCAGCGTAGTGGTGTCTTCGCGCAAACTTTTAAGGCCGCCACGCAAGAATGTGATGAGTTGCGCCGTCAATTCGGCCGCTTCCGGCGCCTTGCCTTCGGCGAGTTGCTGGACCGAAGCCAGCGTGTTGAACAGGAAATGCGGCTCGACCTGCGCTTGCAACAATTTCAACCGCGCATCCGCCACTTGCCGGCCCATGCGTTCCTGTTGCGCCTGGCGCTCCAGTTGCTGATTGCGACGCAACAGCTGGCCACGCCGGAATTGCACGATGCTGACCATCAGCACCGCGTACACCATCCCGGCGATCAATCCGCCGATCAATATCTTTGGTGCC
>JAYTUX010000512.1:0-3348 GCA_043744315.1 Betaproteobacteria bacterium
GGCAAACTCGCAAACCAGGCGACGACGCCCGGCCACCATGCCGTCTTGTAAACCAGCAATGCGGGAATTTGCACCGCGACAAAGGCGGCGAGCATTTGATGAAAAGCGCGGTACGCGGTATGACGATCAAGCCAGCATAGCCACAGCAGGATCGCATCGATCATGGCAAACGTGATCATCTGGGTGACGGGATAACCAACGCCGAATCGGACATCGATAATCCGTGCAAATACCGGATCGAACATCGAAAGCGGCGTGCAAATCATGTAGCGCATGTGCAGTGCCATGTTGCGGCGGTGAACCATGGCCAGGGCAAATGCGAGCAGAAAAATAAACAGTAACGCCACGATCATGAACGCGAAAAACAGCGCCTCCAGATCGTATTTTCCCGCGGCACGAACCAGTGATCCGTGCTCGACGAGGACCGAAGAAATGACAATCAGCGGTACCAGCAGAAATGATGCTTTGCCAAGTTTGCGATGAATCGACGCTCGTCGGTCGCGAATCAACCAGGCCTGTGCGATCAGCAGCAGCAACCACGACAACAACAGCGCGCCGTGCGCATGCACGCGCCACGACGGCATCGTCTCAATCCGCGTGAAATAGGTCGGCCAGAATGCGACGAAGGCGGAGAGAAGAAATGCGCCGAAGAAGAACACAACATTGCGGGCCATGTTGACTCCCAAACGATGATGCCGATTAGTCTGCCCGCGCACGCCTTGGAATGCAACACGCTGGCAACGCAGCAAGCACCCGTTGATAAGACTCGTATAGGGCTTGGATTGTAGAATTGGCCATGCGCAAACATGTCCTTCTTTATGGTCTGGTCGGTGGCGTACTTATCGCGGGCCTGAAATTCATCGAATACCGCTGGCTGGTGGTGGAGCACTCGGTGGAGATTTATGGCGGGCTTGTTGCCGCCGTGTTTGCAGCAGTCGGTATCTGGCTGGGGCTGCGGATCACGCGGCGGCGAGAGACCGTGGTGGTGCGCGAAGTGATGTTGGCCATGCCCGCCAAATTTGTGCGCGACCAGACCAAGTTGGAGTCGCTCGGCATCACGCCGCGCGAACTGGAAATTCTCGAACTGATTGCGCGAGGCTTGAGCAACAAGGAAATTGCCGCGCGCGTGTTTGTCAGTGAAAACACCGTCAAGACCCATTCAAGCCGGGTGTTTGAGAAGCTGGGTGCCCGGCGGCGGACGCAGGCCGTGCAGATGGGCAAGGAATATCGGTTGATCCCGTAAGTGGATGTTGCCGGACGCCGGCAATGTGATCCCTTCCCAATTGCCAACTTTCGTATGATTTTACGCAAAAGCACCCAAAATCATCCTTTCGGGTGATGCGTGATGCCGGCGCTGGCCGGTAGATTTGCGTCTCCTCAACCAAAAAAGGGAATTCTCATGCGAAAAATTGTCCTGACCTTCGGGCTGATTGCCGGTGCCGTGCTGTCGGCGATGATGCTTTTCACATTGCCGTTCACCGACAAAATCGGCTTCGACAAGGGCGAAGTCATCGGCTACAGCACGATGGTGCTCGCCTTCCTGATGGTGTTTTTCGGCGTCAAGTCGTACCGAGACAATGTCGCGGGAGGAAGCGTGACCTTCGGTCGTGCGTTCGTGGTGGGCCTGATGATTACGGCAGTTGCCAGCGTTTGTTACGTGGCCACCTGGCAATTGGTCTACTACAAACTTGCGCCGGACTTTGGCGAAAAATACACGGCATATGCATTGGAGAAAGTGAAAAAGTCAGGTGCAACCGAGGTGCAAATTGCGGCGACGAAAAAAGAAATGACCGAATTCATGGACATGTACAAGAATCCGCTCGTGAACATTGCAGTCACGTTTCTTGAGCCGCTGCCGGTGGGGCTGGTGTTTACCTTGGTCACCGCGGGCGTGTTGGGCAGGCGACGCAAGGACAAGGGTGAGGGTGCCGCTGCAACGTGAATATGAGGCGCTGGGCACTGCGAATATTGCCCGGCGCGCGATTGGCGTGATGCAATGGCAATTATTGGCTAGAATGTGTGGGTACGATTTTTGGCAGCAGGTCGTGAACAATCAATTTCCGCATCGCGGACCGCACATATTTCTGAAATTCAGGGAGTGATCATGAAGATTGCAAAACTATTGACTTTTCTACTTGGGGCCGCGCTTTCGTGCATGGCCGAAATGGCATTCGCGCAAGCAGCGACCGTGTCTACTGTGGGTGGAACCGTGCAGGCCATCCCCAATGCCGGTGTGCCGCGCACCTTGCGTATGGGTGATAGCGTGAATCAGGGCGATACGATTTTCACCGGGGCCGATTCTTCCGCCGTCGTAGAGTTCGCTGACGGGCAAATGCTTGCCTTGCCAAGCAACTCGCGAGCCGCGATCACCACTTATAGTTACAACCAAGCGAATCCTGGTGCCGGCAAAGTCCTGATAACACTGTTGGAGGGTGGCATGAGGGCGGTAACAGGTTCCATCGGCGAGGCCAATCCCTCCGCCGTGACCTACCGCGCCGGTGAAGCCACCATAGAGATTGAGGGTACGGACATCACTGTAGGTACAGTTAGCGGCAATTTGGTTATCACCGTGGTAAAGGGCCGGATTTCCTTCCTGTTTCAAGGTAAGAGAACGACTGTAAGAGCAGGCCGCGGATTGGACGCACGAACCGACGGTACCATTAGGGAAGCGGCGCTGGACGCGTTGGTAAGCAGCTTGTCGCCGGAAATGAAGAACATATTTTCCGCATTTGACAGGATCATTCTTGCGCGGATTATCAAGCAGGCCGGACAAGACGATCTTAAGGCCCGACCGTTAGCCACACCTTCAACCACCAGCGGCACGAGTTCAAGTGGTTCTGGCGGCGGTTCGGCCAGCGGCAGATAACGCAGCAATTCGCAATTCGTTTTTCCGGCAGGGCGAATGTCGCAAGACCTTCGCCCTGTTTTCATTTTGAAGGCGATCCCTTTCGCCTAGTTTAGTCCTTCACCCCATATGCGACTTAAAACGCGTCTTTTCCGCCGACTCTGCGTTGAAAATGCGCGCAATAGCGGTGCTATTGCTGTGCCTCAGTTGGCAAACCCGGCCTTGATTCGACGAAAAAACCATCGTTTTTATGAGTCGCATCAAGAGTGAAGCACTACACTAGCAAAAATGAGTTGCGCGTTCTCAAGCATTTGTCCTCACAAGTTGGTGCGATAGACTTTGCGTTAAGTAATTTCATTCCCAATTTATAAATGCAGCGTCATCCTTGCCCCGGATCAAGTCCGGGGTGAGGATGACAGTGGTAGTGACTGAGCTGCGTTACAAGACCTGACGTTTGGAATCCCGCGCATGACCGATTTTCCGGAAGACATTTTTTCCGAGCC
>JAYTUX010000513.1:0-3344 GCA_043744315.1 Betaproteobacteria bacterium
ACCACAGATCTTCTCGCGCGCCTTGTCGGCAAATATCTGTCCGACAACTGGAAGCAACCGGTCATTGTCGAGAACAAACCTGGTGTCAACGGGATGATCGGTGCCGACCTCGTGGCCAAGGCCGCGCCCGATGGCTATACGATTGGCATCGCATCGCCCGGTTCGCACGCGGCCAACGCCACCCTTTACGCCAAAGTCACCTACGACACCGTAAAGGACTTCACGCCAGTGACGCTGGCCGTTTCGGCACCGCTGTTGCTGGTTGCGCATCCGTCGTTGGGCGTGAAGAGCGTGAAGGAACTAATGGCCTACGCAAAAGCGAACCCGAACAAGATCAGCTATGCGTCCGGTGGATCGGGCTCTTCGCAGCACCTCGCGATGGAGTTGTTCAATTCCACCGCCGGGCTGACGATGACGCACGTTGCCTATAAAGGCTCAGCCGCGTCGTACATCGATCTCATCAGCGGGATTGTTACGCTTGAATTTGACGTGCTGCCGACCGCGATGCCGCATACCAAGAGCGGCAAGCTGCTGCCGCTTGCGGTGGCATCCGCGAGTCGCGTGCTGCAATTGCCGAATGTGCCGACGGTGGCCGAATCCGGTTTGCCGGGCTTTGAGTCAAGCTCTTGGTACGGCTTTGTTGCCCCTGCCAATTTGCCCAAGGACATTCTGGCCAAGCTGAATGCTGAAATCGTTGCCGCGCTGAAGAGCCCCTCGATTGCCGAAGCCCTGGATAAGGCCGGTGTGGTGGTCGTAGCGAGCACGCCGGAACAGTTCGCCATACACATCAGGGATGAAGTCGCCAAGGCGGGCAAGATCATTCGCGCTGCCAATATCAAGGCTGACTAGCGCGAGGGGAAGCAAAGGGGTCAACGTCGAATGGCACTTACTTAAGGGGGCGATCAGGATGAGCTAAAGGGGCCGTGGTCGATATATTTGGCGAGGATTGAAGACATATCAATCACGGCCCCGTATTGTTTTTCAATGAGGGTTGAAAATTAATGCGAGCTTGGCCCCTTAGAATTGGTATTAGAATTGGTGCCCTACGCTGCCAACGGCAGCACTTCACGTTCAATTGTTTTTCCAGACACAGCCTGCACCGTTTTCAGATCGTAGCTAACCTGCAGGTTGAGCCAGAATTGTGGAGTCGTATTGAAATAGCGAGCCAGTCGAAGTGCGGTATCCGGCGTAATGCCGCGCTTCTCACGGACAATATCGTTGATCCGCGGCGCGGCGACCCTCAGCGCAATAGCCAACGCATGCGCTGAAAGATTCAGCGGCAACAGGAATTCTTCGCGAAGAATTTCGCCAGGATGGATGGCGCGCATCTTGTTCATGATTTCACCTCAATGGTAATCGACAATTTCAACATTGGCGGGGCCATTTTCCGTCCATACAAAGCAGACTCGCCATTGGTCATTGACACGTATGCTGTGCTGCCCTTTTCGGTTGCCCTTCAGCGTTTCAAGCCGGTTGGCAGGCGGTGCCCGTAAATCCCGCAACTCCGCTGCGTCGTCCAGCATTTGCAGTTTTCGCGATGCGACGATCTCGATATTGGCAAACCGCCGGATGCGCTTGCCATCGTAAAGCGCATGCGTATCCACGCACTTGAATGAACGAATCATATGGCGATCATATAACGGGCCCCGTTAGATGACAAGAACGAATGACGTGCTGATGCATTTTCCGGGTGACGTTGCACTGACCAAACATCTCGTAAGGATTACTCGTTCAACCACGACACCAATCACGATGCTAATTTGCCCGCGCTACGGCGCCACAAACACGTTCCCCGTCGCTCGTTTCGCCGCCATGGGTAATCAAAGGGGTCTATTCAAAGGGGCCGTGTTCGATATGTTTGGCGTCAACCGAGACCTCGACCAACTTCCCTGGCAAACATGAACGCAATCACTTCAACCGACGACCCAGCACCATCCGGGCATTATTCGGCGGCCAGCACGCACAATGGTGTCGTTTACGTTTCCGGTCGATTGCCACATGTGCCGAACTGGTCGGCAGACTTTGCATTGCCAACGATCGAAGAGCAAACGCGCCAGTCGTTGGCCAATGCCGAGGCGGCGTTGTTTGTGGCGGGTTCGCATCGTGAATTGGTGCTGCGTTCAACACGGTATGATTCCGCTATTGCGTATTGGTCCGCCATCAACGCCCTATGCACCTTCTACACTCCATACACCCTATACGCCGCGTTGTTTGGCGCGCTCAAACCAGCGCGTGCGATTGTGCCGGTGGGAAAATTCAAGAATGGTTTGCTGATTGAAATCGACATGATTGCAGCGGTCGCTGAGTACGAAGGTTCCATTCGATGCGGGTCTTGATCACCGGTTCTTCCGGACGTATCGGCCATGCGGTGGCGCAGGAAATCGCGGCAACGCACGACGTTGTCGGTTTGGATCGGGTCCCGGCGCCGTACACCAGCATTATCGGCAGCATCACCGATCGCGCGCTTATTGCCAGAGCCGTGCGTGAGGTCGATGCCATCATTCACACGGCCGCGTTGCATGCGCCGCACGTCGGCAACTATTCTGCCGATCAATTCAAGACGGTAAACGTCCGTGCCACCGAATCGTTGCTGGATGCGGCACTTGGCGCTGGCGTGAAGCGATTTGTATTTACCAGCACCACGTCAATTTACGGCGACGCAATGATGGACGCCGCGCGTGCGGTGTGGGTGACCGAAGCGTTGACGCCAATTCCACGCGACATTTACGACGAGACCAAGCTTGCCGCCGAAATGGCTTGTGCGGCGGCGGCGCGTGCCGGGCTACCGTGCATCAGCTTACGCATGTCGCGATGCTTTCCGGAGCCGGAAAACCTGCTGGCAATATATCGGTTGTATCGCGGCGTCGATGCGCGCGATGCGGCCATCGCGCATCGGCTCGCGTTGGAATCACCGCTTGCCGGATTTGAGGTATTCAACATTTCTGCCGCGACACCTTTTGTTCAAGAGAATTTGGCCGAGTTGACGCGCGATGCGGCCGTCGTGATTCGACAGATTTATCCGTGGGCCGATGATGAATTTGCGCGGCGTGGCTGGACGCTTCCGGCAGTGGTCGATCGCGTTTACGTCATTGAAAAAGCGCGACGCATGTTGGGATATCAGCCGCGCTACGGTTTCGAATCGCTATTTCCGGAGCGCACAAACGGTCTCGCGTGATTGCAAACCGTTTTTGCCGCTAAGGAAGCGCCGATTTATTCCCTCGCGGGACGCGCATCCTTGCTTTGGGAAGTCTGCTGCGTTGCAAGCCTTGCAGGCCGCGCAGCGCCAGAGGCGCTACCCCTCGCAAGGCACAAACAGTCCGCAGGGACTGTTTGTGTCCGGGCTC
>JAYTUX010000514.1:0-11491 GCA_043744315.1 Betaproteobacteria bacterium
GCAAATAGAAGTACCCAAACTTGAGGCTACTAACGTTGGTGGGGCTTCCCAGCGCTGTTTGCTTGAAAAACCGCGCCGATGCTAGGGTTTTTTTGGGGAATTGCCGGGTGAAACATCGAGCGAGTGCATTGCGCGCCGACGCGCCACGCTTAGGCCTTGCAATGCATGCGTGCGACCACACCACCAACTCGCACAAATACGCCGCCGGAAAATTTCGCACGTCAACGATCGTGATCCAGTGATAGCGCCCGCGATAGCGCGCCGGTTTCACGCCCGGTACACCGGTGAGTTCGACGAATCGATCCGGCGAAACCTTGATGCTGAAGCGCCATTTTTCCGGCTCGCTGGTTTTGAAGTATGCGAAGTTGGTTTTGTCGAGCGAGTAGACGAGGATGTTGTAGGGGTCGGGCAGCAGGCGCTCGAGGGAGCCGGGCAGGTTGCGGCAAAAATGTTGGAGTTGTTTGGTGTTCATGGTTTGGTGCGGAAATTTTAGTGGAACTCGTGGCGGTGAAAATCAAGTTCACCCAGCATCGCGGTTTGATCGATCAACCGGCCCGCGATCAGATGCACCACTTCGCCCTGCCGTTCGACTCTGCCGGCCACGCACATGAGGCGTGAGAGGATCAATGGGTTTCGCTGACGCGCGGCGACATGCGACCACACCACCACGTTCACATAACCAGTCTCGTCTTCCAGCGTGACAAAGGTGGTGCCTTTGGCGGTGCCGGGGCGCTGACGGCAGGTGACGAGGCCGGTCGCGCGGATCAATTGGCCGTGGCGCGCGTGCTTGACTTCCTCGGCGGTGGAGATGCGCTGGGACGTCAGCGTGGCGCGCAATAACGCGACCGGATGGCGGCGCAGGCTCAATCCCAGCGCACGGAAATCGGCGACGATGTTGTTGGCCTCGGTCGGTGCAATCAGTGTGGCTTGGGAAGGGTCGATCGGTGCATCGAAAAGTTTCGTATCGCGACTCAAGCCGAACGCATCCCACAGAGCCTCGCGACGGTGGCCGATCAACGTGTGAAACGCGTCGGCGGCGGCGAGGGCGTCGATGTCCTGTTGCGAGAGTTGCGCGCGGCGTTGCAGATCGGCGATGTCCGTGAAGTAAGCGTCATGGCGTGCAGCGACGATGCGCGCGATGGAGTCGTCGCTAAGTTGGGCGACCATTCTGAGGCCGAGGCGGATTTGGGGAGGGGCGCTATCTTCAAAAATACCCTTCCCCCGCGTAGGCGGGGGCCCAATTCTGCAATCTTGATACGGTTGAAAAATTGGGTCCCCGCCTGCGCGGGGAAAGGGCTGTAGGGATGCAGGCTGCACACTGTTTGGTGGTGGAATGGATAGCACACAATCCCCCCCACTCACCATCACATCCACCGCCAACACTGTCACACCATGCCGCGCCACATCCTGCACCAGTTGCGAGGATGAATAAAAACCCAGCGGCTGCGAATTCAGCATGCCGCAGGTGAAGGCCGCCGGGTGATGGCATTTCAACCAGCAGGAAATGTAGACCAGCAGCGCGAAACTGGCCGCGTGCGATTCCGGAAAGCCGTACTCGCCGAAGCCTTGCATTTGCTTGTATAAACGCTCGGCAAAATCCTCGTCATAGCCGCGCTCCAGCATGCCGCCCACGAGTTTGTCGCGGAATTTTTCGAGGCCACCTTTACGTTTCCACGCGGCCATCGCGCGGCGCAGCTTATCGGCCTCACCTGCGCTGAAACCGGCGGCGACCATCGCAAGCTGCATCACCTGCTCCTGAAAAATCGGCACGCCCAAGGTGCGTGAGAGCACCGCTTCAACGGCTTTGCTCGGATAAATCACCGGCTCTTCACCGGTACGGCGCTTCAAATACGGATGCACCATACCGCCTTGAATCGGCCCGGGCCGCACGATCGCGACTTCAATCACGAGGTCGTAAAAACACTTCGGTTTCAGGCGGGGCAGCATGCTCATTTGCGCGCGCGATTCGATCTGGAATACGCCCAGCGTGTCGGCGCGCTGGATCATTTCATAGGTGGCGGGATCTTCGCGCGGGATATCCTGCATCATGATGGGTGTGCCTCTCCATGCGCCGATGAGATCGAGCGTCTTGCGGATCGCGGTCAACATGCCGAGTGCCAGCACGTCCACCTTCAACAAGCCGAGCGCATCGAGATCATCCTTGTCCCACTGGATCACGGTGCGATCTGCCATCGCCGCGTTTTCGATCGGCACCAGACGCGTGAGTTTGTCGCGTGCGATCACGAAGCCGCCGGAATGCTGCGAGAGATGGCGCGGAAACCCGATCAGCGCTTCGGTGAGTTTCATGAGCATCTGCATGCGCGGGGCATCGGGGTCGAAGCCGGCTTCGATGAGGCGTTCGGGCGCAATGGTACGACCATCCCACCACGCGATGGTTTTCGAGAGCGCATCGACTTGACCGAGCGTCAATCCGAGCGCCTTGCCGACATCGCGAATGGCACCCTTGGGCCGATAGGTTGAAACGGCGGCGGTAAGCGCGGTGCGGTCGCGACCGTATTTGTTGTAGAGATATTGCATCACTTCTTCGCGGCGCTCGTGCTCGAAATCGACATCGATATCCGGCGGCTCGTTGCGTTCGCGCGAGATGAAGCGCTCGAATAAAACTTGCATGTGTTCAGGGTCGACCTCGGTGATGCCGAGGCAATAGCACACGGCCGAATTCGCCGCCGAGCCGCGACCCTGGCAAAGAATTTTTTGTTCGCGCGCGAAACGCACGAGATCAAAGATGGTTAAAAAATACGCTTCGTAATGCAAATCCGAAATAATGGCGAGCTCGTGCTCGATGATCGCGCGTACCTTGTCCGGCATGCCGTGCGGATAGCGAAGCGCGCCGCTCTCGTGCGTGAGCCTGCGCAAATATGCGGCCGGGCTTTCATCGGGCGGGATGACTTCGCGCGGATATTCGTAGCGCAATTCATCGAGCGAGAAGGTGCACTCGGCGGCAATGATCAATGTTTGCGTGAGCATCTCCGTTGAATAGCGGCGCGCGAGATGAGCGATCGGTTTCAGATAATTTTCAGCGTGGGCGTGAAGTTCGGTGCCGAGTTCTGCGACCGGTTTCTTCAGGCGCACGGCAGTCAGCACGTCTTGCAGTGGTTTGTCTTCGCGATTGGCGAACAGAATTTTTTCGCACGCAGTGAGCGGTAGGTTGCAGGTTTTTGCGAGCGCTTCCAATGCCGTGAGTTTGCCTTCGTCATCCGGCCCGTAATCGAGTGCGGCACCCAGCCAGCAGGCAGCGGGGATATGTGCGGCGATGGCCGAGATGTTTGCCTTTGCGTCCGCGTGCATTGGTCGCGGGACGATGATCGCGATGCCATTTTTCAGTTGCGAGAGGTCGTCGATGAATAATTGGTATTCGCCTTTGGGCGAGCGGGAACGCGCGAGCGTAATGAGTTCGGATAAATCGCCGTAACCCTCGCGATTTTTCGCGAGCAGGATCAGTCGCGCGACGGCGGTCGCATCATGCACGATAAATTCCGCGCCGATGATGAGTTTTAGTTTCCGCTCCTTCGCTTCCACGTGCGCGCGCACCACGCCCGAGACAGAGCATTCGTCGGTGATTGCAATCGCGCTATACCCGAGCTCCGCTGCGCGCGCGACCAGATTCTCGGCGTGCGACGCGCCGCGCAGGAAGCTGAAATTGGAGAGGCAGTGGAGGAGGGCGGTGGAGAGTTTCATGGGGGGGAGGGAGAGGAAGGTTTACGTTTTCTTGAACCACCGCAAATCCCCCTCAATCCCCCTTTAAAAAAGGGGGATTGAGGGGGATTTGCGGTGCTGAAAAATCCACCTCTAGCCATTAAAAAAACACCACCACAAAAATCTTTCATGAAAATACTCCATGCAAATACCACTTCTTGCCAAACCGGTAGTCGCGAAAAATCCAGCAGATTTCCTGTGCCGGATTCTTGGCGACGAAATAATCGCGCGCCACCGGTCGGCCATCCCACCAGCCGGTTTCAATCCGCTCCGGGCCGGCGAGCAGCGCGAGTGCGCCGTGATGTTGCGGTGCGCCGTCGAGGGTGACCAGCGCGCGCGGCTCGGTGAGCAGCAGCAGTGGACGAGGTTTGTCTTGCGTCACATGTGTATTCCGAGGCGAGCGTGCTGGATGTTGGTTGCTCTCCGCCTCCCACGCCTGTTCCGGGCGGTGATCGCTGATTTCGCGCACGCCGAACACGCTGCCATCCCCCAGTTTTGAGGCGATACGTTCGATCAGGACCTGCCATTTTTCCTGGCGCGCATCCGGGGTGGGCAGCCAGCTTTCGTTTTGCGCTTGATGCATCACCAGTTGCGGCGCGAATAATTTCAGCGCCGTCACTGCTTCCGGAAACGGCTCGGCGGTCAGGCGTTCGCGCACCAATCGCAACCACTCGCCGGCATTGCGCAGTGGGTGGCGCGAACCGAATTCGTGACGCGTCGTCACCTCGTGGTTGTGTTTCAGCTCCAGCGCGATCCTGTTGACCGCTGCGCCGCGCGCGCGCAGGAAACCTTCCATTTGATGGAGCAGCATCTCGACGGGAATGAACAGCCGCTCGGCGTCGATGATGTCGAACAGCAGATCGGTGGTGCAGCAAAAATCCTCCGGCACGCGGTGCGGCTCGCGCGGATCGGGGGCCTGACCGAGTGCGCGGTCGAGGTCGGTGAGCAGGGCATTGCCGAAGCGCCGCAGCAGGCCTGCGCGCGGCTGCTTCAGCACGTCCTTCACGCGCACCCAGCCGAGCGCGGCGAGCGCGACGGTGAGGTCGTGCGGCCAATCGAACAGCGCCAGCGGAATATCGGCGAGGCGCTCGCGCAATTGCGCCGGTTCGCGGCACATGCGAATGCCGCTGAGGTAATGCGTCGCGCGCGCCAGCACATACGCGGCGCGCGGCGTGGGGGCGATCCCGAGTACGGCGTGCAGCCCCAATGATTTCAATCCAGCGCGGATACGCTGAACAAGTGCCGCGATGCCGCCGAACAAACGCAGGCTTGTCGATACTTCCAGCGAGATGCCGGATCTTTCCAGCGAGACCATCGGCGTGAATTGCGCGAGCCAGGTGGCGGTTTCTTGCAGGATTTGCGCTTCCTTGGTGGGTTCGCGGGGCACCACCAGCAATTCGGCGGCACGCGCCTGTGCGGCGGCAATCGGCATCAGCACCGTGATGCCGGCCTCGCGTGCGCAGGCGTTGGCGGCATGCACGTGAGGGCGCGAGGCGATGCCGTCGCTGATCACCAATGGCACATCGAGCAGTTGGCCCAGGATGTGCCCCAACCCGCCACGCGTGTGGGATTGCAGGGAGAGTTCGGGCAGATAGGCGGAAATCCAGAGCATAGAGCTTCATCACTCAAGTCCTTCCCCCGCGAAGGCGGGGGCCCAAGTTTGCATCTGATTGGATGCGGCCCAACTTGGGCCCCCGCCTTCGCGGGGGAAGGGTGTGTGGAGGAGACGTCTTGCCGCGCTCAAACCGTCGATGAATAGCCGCATGGCTTTGTATCCAATTCAGCCGCGCTCACGCGAAAAAGATCGTTCGCGCACGTTTGCCGGATTTTCTTCGACGCCGGAAATACCGCTACCCAACACCCGATTGAGCCACCCCGGCGTTGGCGTTTTTGCCGGGATGCGCATCCAGCGCGGCTCGCGCGTGAGGCAGGCGAGTGAACGCGTCGCGAGTCGAATCGATTTACCCTGTGGCAGCCCGTGACGCTTTAATAAATCCAATCGCAGCGCACCGGCGGCTTCCGGCTGCAACGAAATGCGGGTAGCCGCCGGCGAGGGCGACTCTGCGGCCTCACGCGGGCGCATCAGCCACAGGAGGCTATTGCCGGCGATGGCTGCCTGCTGCAAACGCCTGAGTGAGAGCGGATTGATCCACGTTGCGTTCAATCGCAATAACACCGCACGGCAGGCACCGCTTTTCAATCCCTGCTCGGCCGCCCACAATGCGTCGTCGGTATTTTTACTGCGCACGATGGCCAAGCGTTGCAGATCGATCCCGCACTGCGCGAGTGCCGGTGCGTAGGGAATCCAGGCTTCGCTGTGCGGCAGCACCCACAGGAGGTTTGTCGCATCGCCGGGATCGGCGCTGGTGCGCGGGGCGGTGGTGCCGAGGCCTTTCATCAGCAGCGATAATTCGCCGACACCAACATGATCGCAAAGTATTTCTGTGATGCCCGGCCGCGCCCAGCCGCCGCCGATCAATTCCTGGTCGAGCGCGTCGAAGCCACTGCGAATTTCCTCACCGTTTTTCGCCATACGACCGTGGCCAAAATCACCCATGCGGAAAATGCGCGGGTGCGAGAGCACGGATGTGGTCAACGTCGCGTTTGAAGAGGAAGATCCCATAACTGTATATTCGTACAGTTTTATGGTTTTGGCAAGTGCCGATATTTGGCGCGGTGAAATCGGTGCCTGTTGACCGGAAATATCGCCATCTGCGTTATTGACCGCGCTCAAATCAACTTCAAAGGCGAGAGGAATAAACTAGGCGTAGGCGGTGATCGTTCACCGTAATCAATTGGGAGCAATCGTCATGAGTCAAAATGATCGTCGTGAAATGTTGAAAACCGGTGGCGTTGCGGCGCTTGGCGCTTTGGCCGGATGTGCATTGCCAGGCGGCGCGGGAGCAGATATGAAAACGTTATTTCCGGTCGCAACCACAGTGATTCCGGTTGTCGGCAGTGCTGATTTATTTCCGGTGCGGCGCATTTATTGCATCGGCCGCAATTACGCCGCGCATGCGCGTGAAATGGGCTCGGATCCGACGCGCGAGCCGCCGTTCTTTTTTCAAAAGCCGACCGATGCGATCCAGTTCGTGCCGCTCAATACGGTGGTCGATCATCCCTATCCGTCGTTGACGAAAAACTACCACTACGAAGTCGAGCTGGTGGCCGCACTCAACAAGGGCGGGCGCGATATTCCGATCGAGAAAGCGCTGGAGCATGTGTACGGCTATGCGCTAGGACTCGATATGACGCGCCGCGATTTGCAGCGCGCCATGGGCGACCAGAAAAAACCGTGGGAAATCGGCAAGAGCTTCGATAAATCCGCTCCCATTGGGCCGCTGCACCCGGCCTCGCAGATCGGACATTTCAAGGAAGGCGCCATCTGGCTCAAAGTCAACGGCGTCATCAAACAAAACGCCAATCTGAGTTTCATGATCTGGAGTGTGGCCGAGCAAATCAGCAAGGTGTCGGAAGCCTTCGAGTTGTTCCCCGGCGACATTATTTATTCCGGTACGCCGGAAAATGTCGGCCCGGTCGTGAAGGGCGATGTGATCGCATGCCATATCGATAAGTTGCCGGACTTAAGCATCAAGATCGTTTGATCAGCGCGCCTTAAGGCACGAAGCCTTGCCTGCCTTACGGTGGCTGCTGGCGGGCATCGAAATATCCCGATAGCCGGGGCGGAACCGGCTTGCGTATCACCGGCGACTGGCCGATGATGGTGATCACCAACGCTGCGATGCGTGTTCACCGCAGGCCGCCATGATCCTTTCCAACGCTGACCTTTCGCGATACACCGATTCACTCAACGCGTGTTGGGTGCAGGATATCGAGCGCGCGCGGATACCGTGGGCAAATGCCTCCGCGCTGCGCCTGTTGCGCATCCCCACGTTCGAGGCGCTTTACGCGCGCGATTTCACACCGCGTTCCGAGACCTCTCGCACGCGGTTGGCCATTTATTTTCAGCGCGTCTTCGCAGGTCAGCGTGTGCAAACGCAGTGGACCTCGCTATCGTCGGCCGGGCCGATTTCCTTTATTGCCGAGATACACGGCTGGGTCGATACCGATGGCCGGCGAATGTTGTTCTTCGATGCGCGCGATATCGCCGATTCCGTGTGCGCAGAAGGTTTGAGGATGATCGACGCCGCGCGCCACTCGACGGCGTTCTTCTCGCTCTACTCGCTGGATGGTCGCCTGCTTGAACGCAATGCGTCGTTCGTCCGGGAATTCGACGCAATTCTTGACCGCCAAGGCGACCGGTTTATCGACCTGTTCGCCGACGCAACAGAGGGCGAGCGCATCCGCGATGCCGTGATCACGGTCGGCGAATTCCGCGGGCGTTGCCGCATCGCGACACCCAAGGGAATCCGCTGGCACATGCTGTTCGCACGCGCCGTGCTCGATGCCGTGGAAGAGACGCGCGTGATCCACGTTGAATCGTTTGATATTGACGAACAGGTTGCGGTGGAACTGCGCGCCAAGGATTCTGAGGGCTTATTGCAGCAGATCGCAGACGAGATTCCACATCCGGTCGCCTACATCAATACCGACCGCACTTTCCGTTTTGTGAACAGGACCTACTGCGCCTGGATCGGCAAGCCGCGCGAGGAATTCATCGGTCGCACGGTGCTGGAAGTGGTTGGCAAGGATCTCGATCAATACTGGGACGCTGTGATGCCGCGCATGCTGAAGGGCGAGCGCGTGTCGTACGAACGCCGCGCGCAATATCCCGGCCGCGGCGAGCGCTGGGTGCAAGTAGACGCCATTCCTCATACGGACATCGCCGGCAACAGGGTCGGCGCCTTTGTGTTTGGCTACGATATTGAGACGCTGAAGATCGCCCAATCGAACGCGAAGGCGACAGAGCGCCAATTGGAGTTGATCACGGACAGCTTGCCGGTGGCGGTGTCGGTGCAGGATGGCGATTACCGGGTTCGGTTTGCGAATCTGGCGTTGCGCAACTGGCTCAATTTGCGGCGGGACGCGTATATCGGCAGGCATGTATCGGAAATTTTCAGCAGTGAAATTGTCAAAGACATGCTGCCCTTCGGCGAGCGCGCGCGCAAAGGCGAGATCGTACAAGTTCGCCGCAAAATGATGCTCGGCACACAAGCACGCTGGATCGACTTCACCATTGCACCATTCGATGACGGCGAAAGTATCAAGGGCGGCGTCATCGGCGTTTACGCCGATGTCACCCAGCGCGTACAGGCAACCGAGGCGCTCAACCGCGTGCGCGGCACCTTGACCTCGCACCTGGCCAATACGCCGCTCGCGGTGGTGCAACTCGATGCGAACAGGCGCGTGATCCAGTGGACCGGCCGCGCGATAGATACGTTCGGCTGGACCGAGGCGGAAACGCTGGGTAAAACGCTCGATGAATTGAATTTGTTCGAGGAGGACGAACGCGCGCGGCTATTGGAGGAATTGCAGCGCCTCGATCAAGGCCAGGCGGATCGATTTACTGCCGGCTGGCGCAATCGCCGCAAGGATGGCGCGCTGCTGCATGCGGATTGGTTTGGCTCGGTGTTGCGCGAAGCCGGTGCCGCGAGTTCGTACCTGATGCTGGTGCAGGATATTTCGGCGCGCGTGTCGGCTGAGCGGCATTTGCACTATGTCGCCAATCACGACGTATTGACGGGCCTCGCCAATCGCGGCCAGTTGCAGGAACGCCTTAAATCCGAAATCGCACGCGCAACGCGCATGAATCATTCGCTCGCGGTAGCGTTGTTTGACCTGGATCGCTTCAAGTACGTGAACGAGTCTCTGGGCCACAGCATCGGCGATATGTTGCTGCAGGAAGTGGCGATGCGGATTTCACAGGCGATCGGGCCCAATGATTTCATTGCCCGCAGCGGTGGCGACGAATTCATGCTGTTGATCAGCCTCGAGGGCGACGACACCCGCGGCGACCGCGTCGCAGAAGAATTGCGCCGCTTGTTGTTGCGGCCATTCCGATTGGCCGAGCAGGACATGTTTGTCACCGCGAGCATCGGCGTATCGCTGTTTCCGCATGACGCGAACAATGAAATGGATCTGATCAAGCACGCCGATTGGGCGATGTACCGCGCCAAGGATGCCGGCCGCAACAGCGTGCAGTTTTATTCGGCCATACTTGCGCGCGATGCGCCGATGCGCTTGTCGATGGAAAGTGAATTGCATCGCGCGGTGGAACTGAATCAATTTGAACTCCACTATCAGCCGAAGCAAAATTTGTTTACTCGGCGGATGACCGGTGCGGAGGCATTGTTGCGCTGGCGCCATCCGGTGCGCGGGCTGGTGCCGCCGGATGAATTCATTCCGCTCGCCGAAGAATCCGGGCTCATTAATCGGCTTGGCGCATGGGTGATTCACGACGTGTGCCGGCAAATCGCGGCGTGGCGCGGGCAATTCAAGACGGTGCCGCAAATCGCCATCAATCTTTCGGCGGTGCAACTGAAGCGCCGTGAATTGGCCGGTGAGATTCTCGCCGAGCTTGCCGCGCATGGTCTGCCCGGAGGCGCGTTGATGGTGGAAGTGACCGAAACGGCGGTGGTGAGCGATCCATTGCTCGCGACGATTTCGCTGGATGTGTTGCGCGGTCACGGCGTACTCGCGGCGATCGACGATTTTGGCAAGGGCTATTCGAGCTTGACGCAATTGAAGCGCCTGCCGATCGACGCGCTGAAAATCGATGGCTCGTTCGTGCGCGGCGTGGTGTCCGATCGCGACGACGCCGCCATCGTGCAAGCCATCATCGGCCTTGCCAAAAACCTGGGTTTGCGGGTGATCGCTGAAGGCCTGGAGACGCCGGAGCAGATGGCATTCCTGACCAGTCATCAGTGCGAGGAAGCGCAGGGCTACCTGATTTCGCGGCCGCTGCCGGCAAACGAATTCGCCAAATTGTTTGTCGTCTCAGCGGTCGACAAGCGGTCAGACGCCCCTTAATCCTGAATCCAGGGTAAGTCGAAATGGCGCCAACCGCCATTGCGGTTGCGCTGTTGCTTCTCATCGAGATCGCCTTCAAAGCCGCCCTGAATATTGAAAACTTGCGTGAAGCCGTCTTCGGTGGCTGTGGCGGCGGCCGCGTGCGAACGAATGCCGCTGCGGCATAGCAGCAGCACGACTTCATCGAGCGCACATTGGCGGCGCAATTCTGGCAGAAATTCGCGGTTGATTTCTCCGCCGGGCACGTTCTTCCAGGGGATCAGGACCGATCCAGGCACACGACCGATGTACTCGTACTCGAAGGCGAAACGCACGTCGATAATTTTTGCGCGACCGGCGGTGAGTAGCTCGTAGGCTTCGTGGGGCGTGACTTGACCCGCGTAAGGACGCGAATCGCGAAACGCGCGCTCACGGGCGGTGGCAAGGATTTCTTCGCTGCGGGGGATGGGTGCATTCATTTGGAAATACCGATTGATTCCCCTTGAGGGCGCGCGCCTTGATTGGGGATGGGATGCAAGGCGCGGATTGGAGCTATAGCACCGCTATGGCGAGAATTTGCAACGCCGCAGACCGTCCCAATAAAGGATGCGCGGCCCACGAGGGATTTAATCGGTGTTTCCATAACTACCAGTAGTTTTCAACTGCAAGATGGCCCGGCGCGCCGCGGCGGCTTACGGTCAGACCACGTTTGACGAGCAACTCGCGGGTCTCGTCGACCATTTCGGGATTGCCGCAAATCATCACGCGCGAGCGTTCGCCTTCGATCGGAAATCCGACCCTGCGCTCGAGCTCGCCGTTTTCAATCAGGTCGGTGATGCGTGCGTTCAAGGTATCCGGCACGTTT
>JAYTUX010000515.1:0-11459 GCA_043744315.1 Betaproteobacteria bacterium
GACCAAAGCGCGCATCAATCAGCCGCTCAGTGCGACCACGTTCCGGTTTGATGTGAATGCGAGTGGCACCATCACGCCGCAGGATGTGTCGGTGGTGAAAGCGCGGGCGGGGGTGATGTTGCCGTAGTGCGGATTTATCCGGCAATCGTTGTCCTTCGTCCGTCGTGGCGCACCGATAGGCGCTTCGCGTCAGGTGTGCCCTTATCCCGCAAGAGAGGTAAGAAATGGCGGCGTGTTCGGAGCAAAAACGCATCTAATCGCCTCGCCAGTCCTTGACTTTGCCGTTTTGCGAACGTCGGTTCGTATTTTCATTGTCGACCGCATCGCTTCACCGGCGAAAGCAGATTTCAACTCTCGACTTTCCCTAAAGCCCTGTAAAATAGCGTGTTTTCGTTCGTGCGGGGTATTGTCCTGCGCATTTGTCACATCTCTCCATCCGTCGTGCATGAGTAAATCCCCGCCTTCCCCAAAGACCCTGCAAGCCGTTCGAGGCATGAATGATCTCTTGCCGAACGAAGCGCCGCTCTGGCAGTTTCTTGAGGACACGACCCGCGAAGTGTTCGAGCAATATGGATATCGCCTGATGCGCGCGCCAGTTGTTGAACCTACGGCGTTGTTCGTGCGCTCCATCGGCGAAGTGACCGATATCGTCGAAAAGGAAATGTATTCCTTTACCGACAGCATGAACGGCGACAAACTGACGTTGCGTCCGGAAGCCACTGCAGGGTTGGTGCGTGCGGCAATTGAGCATAATATTTTGTACGAAGGTCCGAAGCGAATCTGGACTTCAGGCCCGATGTTTCGCCACGAGCGGCCACAAAAAGGGCGGCTGCGTCAGTTTCACCAGTTCGATGTTGAGGCGATGGGTTTCGCCGGGCCGGATGTCGATGCAGAACAAATTGTGATGTTGGCGCGCCTGTGGGCGCGGCTGGGTTTCAAGGATGTGGCGCTGCACATCAATTCGATCGGCGACGCGCCTGCACGCAAGGCGCATCGCGACGCACTGGTGACGTACTTTGAAGCGCACCTCGATCAGCTTGATGAGGACGCGCGGCGACGGCTGCATTCCAATCCCTTGCGGACCCTGGACACGAAGAACCCGGCCATGCAGGCACTTGTCGGCGCGGCACCGAAATTACGGGATTATCTGGGGGACGACGAAAAAACGCATTTCGCTGGCGTGACACAATTGCTCGATGCGGCTGGGTTGACCTACATCGTAAATCCGCGTTTGGTGCGGGGGTTTGATTACTACAATCGCACCGTATTTGAATTCATCGCGAAGGGCGGCATTGACCGCAAAGGCGGTGAATGGGAACTGACTATCGCCGGCGGCGGTCGGTACGATGGGCTGATGGAGCAATTGGGCGGCAAAGCAGCACCAGCTTGCGGCTTTGGATTTGGCGTCGAGCGCGTATTGATGTTACTCGAAGAAAATCCTCCCGCGATGGCAGAAACACTCGACGCATACGTGGTATTTTCAGAAGGGCTGTTGCAGCAGGCATTTCAGACCGCGGAGAAACTGCGCAGCCACGGATTGGCGATTGCATTGCATGGCACCGTCGATGGCAAGGCCGCGAGTTTCAAGTCGCAAATGAAGAAAGCCGATGCCAGCGGCGCTCGCTTTGCTATCATTCTGGGCGCAGACGAGGCGGCCGCGGGTAAAGTCAGCATCAAACCCTTGCGTGAGGCTGGCAAACAGACTCTCATCGGCCTCGACGATGTGGTTGGGAAACTGTGTGACGAGGGTATCGCCGGGCGTTGATTTCACCTTCCGCGCAAGAACATGAGCCGTGCGTTTGCAATAGATCGCACAACACGAATTTAACACTGGTCGATGACGATCAAGCACAAAGAAACGGGATAGAAAGCAATGGCTGCATACGATTTGGAAGAACAGGAACGCATTGACGCACTCAAGGACTGGTGGGACAAGTGGGGTAATTGGGTCTATGCCGGTATTGGCGCGTTTGCCATCGGCGTTGCCGGCGTTCAAGGTTTCCGACTTTTTGAGGCCAAGCAACAGGCCGATGCGGAAGTTTTGTTCAAAAGTGTGGAGAAAACGGCGCAGGAGGTCGCGGCGAGCAAAGAAAGCAAAAAACTCACCGAGGCCGCCGCCGCGATGGCAGGTGCATATCCGCGTACCTTTCAGGCGACCGACGCGAAGCTGTTGGCCGCGAAAGCCGCCTTTGAAGCTGGTGATCTCGCCGCGGCGAAAAATAATTTGCAATGGGTGGTGGACAATGGGCGCGATATGTACAAGCCGATCGCGCGCATTCGGCTTGCCGCCGTATTGTTCGATGACAAGAAATTCGACGACGCGCTGAAAACGCTGGATCAAGTCAAAGACGAAGGCTATATGTCGATTGTGGCGGATTTGCGCGGCGATATCCTGGCGGCCCAAGGTAAAAAAGACGAAGCGCGCGCCGCGTATCAGGTTGCCGTCGAAAAATCCAATGATCGCAGCCCGCTTAAGCCGATTTCGCAAGCGAAACTCGACGCGTTTGGTGGTATGCCTCCCAAGCCCGAAGAGCCGAAGGTCGACACGAAATCGGCGGCCAAAGATGGCAAAGGAAGCAAGCCGTGAACCTGAAGAAAATAGCGGCGAGAAATTACGGTTCGTTACGCGTGGCGCCAAACGGTGGTTCGGTAGCATTGCTGGTCGCAACCGCGTTACTTTCGGGGTGCGCGTGGTTTGGATGGGGCAGCGACAAAAAAGCGCCAGCACTTCCTGCGATTACGGGTACCAATGCTGCCACGCTGGGCTGGTCGACGAGTGTTGGGAAAACCGGGGGATATTTGTTTACCCCCGCTTTTGGCGATCGCCTCGTTTACGTCGTTAGCCGTGATGGCGGCATTCATGCGCTTGCCGAGGAGGGTGGCAGAGTGGTTTCGCGCCTGGATGCAAAAACACCGCTGACCGGTGGCGTCGGATTCGGCGAAAACACGCTGGCGGTCGGCTCAGGCAAGGGCGACGTCATTGCGCTCGACGGTGCCGGACGGGTGCTCTGGAAGTCGACGATCGCGGGCGAAATTCTCGCCTCACCTGTCGTGGCATCGGGCAATGTCATTGTGCGCACGGCTGATGGGCGGATCTTTGCGTTGAATCGCATCGACGGCAAGCGCAACTGGGTGTTTCAGCGCGCCGCACCGGCGTTGACCCTTCGCACGAGCGCGAGTGTGGTCGTCAATCGCGGCGTTATTTACGCCGGCTACCCCGGCGGCAAGGTGATTGCGCTGGAACTCGACAGCGGCAAACCGATTTGGGAATCGGCGATTTCGCTGCCCCGGGGTTCGACGGAACTTGAACGAATCGCCGACGTATCCGGATTGCCGATGCTAGACGATACGCGCATTTGCGCGGCGGTCTATCAGGGCCGTACCGGTTGCGTTGAAACCCTGAATGGCAATGTGTTGTGGTCTCGCGAAATATCCAGCGCCGATGGCGTCGCAATCGACGCCAAGCATGTCTATGTTGCCGATACCGCGGGCAATCTGTTCGCGCTCGACAAAACCAACGGCGCAACCGTTTGGAAACTCGAGAAATTGCAATTGCGCGATCCTGGCACGCCGGTTGTCATCAAAGGCAAAATCGTCGTTGGCGACAAGGATGGATTGGTGCATGTGATGTCGCCGGAAAACGGCGATCTTATTGGTCGCGTGGCGACCGATGGTAGCCGCGTGGTGTCACTGTTGGCGGGCAGTGACCGCGTCATCGCGCAAACCGACAAGGGTGGCGTGTTCGCCATCACCATTAGATAAAAATCGAAAGTAGTGGCCCCGCATCAAATCGCGGCGAGCCGACCCTATGAAACCCACCATCGTTATCGTCGGCCGTCCCAACGTCGGCAAATCCATGCTGTTCAATCGACTTACCAAGACGCGGGATGCAATTGTCGCCGATATGCCGGGGTTAACGCGCGACCGACACTATGGTCATGGCCGAGGTGCATCCAAACCCTATCTGGTGGTCGATACGGGCGGCTTCGAGCCCGTGGTGACCGAGGGCATTATGCACGAGATGGCCAAGCAAACATTGCAGGCTATCGCTGAAGCCGACGCAATTATTTTCGTTACCGACGGCAGGCAGGGCCTCACGCCGCAGGACAAGATCATCGGCGAGCGGCTGCGCAAAGACACGCAATCGCGAGGAATACCGCTCACGGTGGCCGTCAACAAGGCCGAAGGCATGGCCGAAGACGTGGTGTCGGCGGAATTTCATGAGCTCGGGTTGGGTAATCCCGTTGCCATTTCTGCTGCGCATGGCGAAGGCGTGCGACAACTCATTGAAGATGTGCTCGGCCACTTTCCGGATGCGGTCGACGAGGCGGAGCCCGATCACCCAAAGATTGCAGTGGTCGGTCGCCCGAATGTCGGTAAGTCCACCCTCGTCAACCGCATGCTGGGCGAAGAGCGCGTGATCGCATTTGATGAACCCGGCACCACCCGCGATTCGATCTATATTTCGTTTTCCAAGAACGACAAGCAGTACACGATTATCGATACAGCCGGTATTCGCCGCCGGGGCAAGGTATTTGAAGCGGTCGAAAAATTTTCAGTCATCAAGACACTGCAGGCGATTGAAGATGCAAATGTGGTACTTCTGTTGCTCGATGCCCGGCAGGAAATTTCAGATCAGGATGCGCATATCGCCGGCTTCATTCTCGAATCGGGTCGCGCGTTGGTGGTCGGTATCAACAAGTGGGACAATTTGGATGAATACACGCGTGAGCGCACCAAATCGGAATACGACCGCAAATTACACTTTCTTAAATTTGCCAACTTTCACCTGATTTCAGCGAAAGACGGTATGGGCGTGATGCCGATGTTTGCGTCGATCGACCAGGCATTTTCAGCCGCAATGGCAAAACTCTCCACGCCGAAATTGACCCGGGCATTGATTGCCGCCACGGCAGCCCATCAGCCGCCGATGAATGGATTGAATCGCCCGAAGCTTCGCTACGCCCATCAGGGCGGCCACAATCCGCCGGTGGTGGTGGTACACGGCACCGGGCTCGCCAATCTCGCGGATAGCTACAAACGTTATCTTGAAAGCGCGTTTCGCGATGCATTCAAGCTGAAAGGTACGCCACTACGCGTGGATTTGAAGCAAGCCGCCAATCCCTATGCCGACAAAAAACCGCAAAAATTGACCGCCAGCCAGGAAAACCAGCGGCGACGGGGGCGAATTCGCTCTAAAAAGATGTTCAGCTGAGGAAATTCCGGCTTGTTCCCCGAATTTCGGGCTGGAATTCGGTCATTTACGACAATGCGCAGGTGAATGCCGCCGTAGCGGGGGCCACGGAACCCTTTCCCCCGGTCAAGGTCATAAGAAAAGTAAACCTTGGCGCAAATGCGGGATTGCGATAAAGTAGTTTTTCGGAAACCATAGAGATCGTCAATTGCCTTGCATACAGGTCATATTGCCTTTGCAAGTTTGTTGGCACGCAACTGGAGAATAAGAACATGAGTGGAAAAGGGCAACTTTTACAAGACCCGTTCCTGAACATTTTGCGCAAGGAACATGTCCCCGTATCAATTTATCTTGTCAATGGCATCAAGCTTCAGGGCCAAATTGAATCGTTCGATCAATACGTCGTGCTGTTGAAAAATACCGTGACGCAAATGGTCTACAAGCACGCTATTTCGACCGTCGTTCCGGCACGCGCTGTCACGATTCCGTTTGAGCCTTCCGCCGAGGCTTGACCGCTGCCCGCATCCAACACGCGGTTGGTCGCCGCGTTTCCTTGTAATGCGTGTTTATCAAGTGCCATGTCGCTTGTGAATTGCATGCGAGCCCCCATTTGTTGTTACGGGCAGCGCCGTTTCAATGCGATTTCACGGCGAAAGATTTGCCAGACCGATCATTCATGAAATCCCAACATTTTTCGAATCAGCCAACGCGCAGCCAGGCAATCGTCGTCGGTATCGACTTCAACGAGCCGCAGTTCACAGAGACGCTCGCCGAAGCGGTCGAGCTCGTGATCAGCGCGGGTGCCGGTGTCGCTGAGACCATTGTCGGTAGGCGCGCACGGCCAGATGCGGCGACGTTCGCCGGCGCGGGAAAAATTGATGAAATCGCAGCGTCGGTGGCTACTCACGACGCCAATCTGGTTGTATTCAATCATCAACTGTCGCCAATCCAGATTCGGAATATTGAGAAAATTGTCGGTGTGCGCGTGATTGACCGTACTGATCTCATCATCGATATTTTCGCGCAACGCGCTCGCAGCGCGGAAGGTAAATTGCAGGTTGAATTGGCGCAAATGCAGCATTTGTTGACGCGCCTGGTCAAAGGCTGGACGCACCTTGAGCGTCAGCGTGGCGGTATCGGCGTGCGCGGCGGACCGGGCGAAACTCAGCTTGAGATCGATCGCCGCCTGGTAGGCGAGCGTATCAAGCGCCTGAAGGAAAAACTCAAAAAGCTTGCGCGTCAGCGCAGTACCCAGCGCGCAAACCGACGCCGTGCGGGCGTTTTCAACGTAGGGATTGTCGGTTACACCAACGCGGGCAAATCAACTTTGTTCAATCGCATGACCCGATCAACAAGTTATGTGGCGGACAAGTTATTTGCCACATTGGATACGACCACCCGCAAGCTGTACATTGAACCCGGCATCCATGTCACGCTTTCCGACACCGTCGGCTTCATCCGCGATCTTCCCCATGGCCTCGTCGCCGCGTTTCACGCAACGCTGACCGAGGCAATGGAAGCCGATCTTTTGTTGCATGTGGTCGATGGTGCAAGTACGGCACGGGAACAACATATCGACGATGTCAACATCGTGCTGGCGGAAATCGGCGCGGCCTCGATTGCCCAGGTGATCGTATTCAACAAAATCGACAAGCTTGAAAGCGTGCCGGTTGCAGCGTCTTTGCGCGACGAAAATGATAAGATCGCCGAGTTGCGGGTAAGTGCATTGACAGGCAGTGGAATTGACCTGGTACGCGATGCGATCAAGGAGTACGCCATCGCAAGTGGTTATCCCGCAATAAGGACGCGTGATGGGGCGTTTGTAGAAAATGGCTTTCTCGAGTCCCCAAGCATCAACAGTGAACTTCTCGACAATCCGGGGTCTGACTTTGAAGTCACGTCAAGTGCCCCAACATATCAAGAATCAGACAACCTCCGGAGTGCATTGAATGCGGTCATTTGATCGAGCATTATTGGCGTGCGTGGCTGGCCCATTGGCCGTAGCGGCCTATCCTTTTTATCTGGCGAAATATCATTTATCCGTTCGCCTGCGCCATGAAAGGCAAGTGGATGGTATTTCGGCAATGGCGGAAGATCCGCAGTGGGGCAAACGGAGTGGTGGCAATGAAGGTCCGCCGGATCTCGACGAGATTCTAAGGAAATTCAATCAGAAACTTGGCGGCCTGTTTGGCGGCAAGGGAACAGGTAAACCCGGCGACGGGGGAGCGGGTGGCGGCGGGCCTTCCGCGGCGATGATGGGCGGCAGTTTTGCATTGGCGGCCGGGCTTGCGTTGTCGGTATGGTTGGCAAGCGGGTTTTACATTGTCGAGGAGGGTAAACGCGGACTGGAATTGCGGCTTGGGCGATATGTGCAAACCACACAGCCGGGGCCGCGTTGGCATTGGCCGTATCCGATTGAGTCCGCCGAGGTGGTCAACGTGAGCCAGGTGCAGGCGATCGAGATCGGCCATCGCAACAATCAAAAAACCAAGGTTCGAGAAGAATCGCTGATGTTGACCGAAGATCAGAATATTGTGGACGTGCAGTTTGCCGTGCAATACACGTTGAAATCGCCCGAAGAGTACCTGTTTATCAACCGCAGCCCCGATGAAGCCGTTCGTCAGGTCGGTGAGACGGCTATGCGTGAAATTGTCGGTAAAAGCAAAATGGATTTCGTCCTGTATGAAGGCCGCGGCGATATCGCGGCGCGCGCAAAGGTGCTGATGCAACAGATTCTCGACCGCTACCGCACCGGTATTCAGATTTCGATCGTGAATTTGCAGAACGCGCAGCCACCCGAACAGGTGCAAGCGAGTTTCGACGACGCCGTTCGCGCCAAACAGGATCGCGAACGCCTGAAGAATGAAGGGGAGGCCTATGCGAACGACATACTGCCGAAAACCAAAGGTGCCGCTGCGCGACTGATGGAAGAGGCCAACGGTCATAAACAGCGAGTCATCGCAAACGCACAGGGCGACGCGTCGCGGTTTACGCAGGTGCTTGCCGAATATGACAAAGCACCCGGAGTGACGCGCGAGAGGCTGTATCTGGACATGATGCAGCAGGTGTTGCAAAGTACCAGCAAGATCGTGGTAGACCAAAAAGGTGGTAATAACCTCTTGTACCTGCCGCTCGACAAATTGATTCAGTCGGCGGCGGCTCAATCCGTCCCGCAAGGTACCACTGATGCCACCCCGCGACCGGCAAGTACAGTGGAGACGGTCGTGCCGCCGATTGAGGCTCGCCGCGAAGTGCGCAACCGATAACAGGACGGAAAAAATGAAAAAAAATATTCCTGCCGCCGTGATTGTCGGACTACTGGTCTTGCTGGTGCTGGTATTCAGTGCCTATACGGTCGATCAACGTCAATGGGCAATTCGATTTCGCTTGGGCGAAGTTGTGGCGATTCAGACCGAGCCGGGTTTGTATTTCAAGCTGCCGTTGATCGAAAACATTCGTCTCTATGACAGGCGCATTCAGACGCTCGATACAAAAGATGCGGAACGCATTCAAACCACTGAAAAGAACAACGTGTTGGTGGATTCGTTCGTCAAATACCGCATCATCGATGTAAAGCAATTTTTTGTGTCGACCGGCGGCGATATTTCCAAGGCTGAAGTTCGTCTTTCGCAATCGGTCAACAACGATTTGCGCGATGAATTTAGCAAACGGACGTTGTCGGAAGTGATTTCCGGTGAGCGTGACAAGATCATGGAAAGTTTGCGCATCAAGACCGATGCAGACGCACGCAGCATTGGCATCGAGGTCCTCGATGTCAGGCTAAAGCGAGTTGATCTGGTACCCGAAATTAGTGCGGACATTTATAAACGGATGGACTCTGAACGTAAACGCGTCGCGAATGAACTTCGCTCCACGGGCTCGGGTGAGGCAGAAAAAATTCGCGCCGATGCCGAGCGCCAGCGGGAGATCATTTTGGCCGAGGCGTATCGCGAAGCGCAGAAAATCAAGGGCGAGGGCGACGCCGGTGCGGCCAGGATTTATGCGCAGGCATTCAGCAAGAACCCAGAGTTTTATTCGTTCTACCGCAGTATGGAAGCCTACCGCAGCAGTTTTCGCAACAAGAGCGACGTGATGATCCTCGAACCAAGTTCGGATTTTTTCAAATATTTGAAAAATCCCAATAAAGGCGGAAAGTAATCGAATTCAGGCGCGACACCGCCTACTTGCGTATAATTCGTCAACGGCGCGTCCCAAACTTGGGCGCGCCGTTTTTCGTTAGAAATTCAACCCGCGAATCGAACCATCGTGACGGATACACTGCTGACTGGATTGGCGTTGATGCTTGTTTTTGAAGGGCTTATGCCGTTGCTGGCGCCAAAGGCATGGCGCGAGACGTTCTTGCGAGTTGTAGAGCTCAAGGATGGCCAACTGAGATTTTTGGGGCTTGCGTCGATCATCGCGGGTGCCGTTCTATTTTTTCTGGTGAAGTAATTGAGAACCTGGTCCTTACCCGAACACATTGAAGACTTGTTGCCCGCGGATGCGAGGAAACTAGAGCACCTGCGCCGCGCGGTTCTCGATCGATTTGAGTCGTACGGATTCGAGTTGGTGATGCCGCCACTGCTGGAGTATCTCGAGTCGCTGCTTTCCGGTAGCGGGCACGACATGGATTTGGCTACCTTCAAGCTGGTTGATCAACTCTCGGGACGCACAATGGGCGTGCGCGCCGACACCACGCCGCAAGTGGCGCGGATGGACGCGCACCTTTTGAATCGGCAGGGCGTGACGAGATTGTGCTATGCCGGAAGCGTGTTGCATACGCTTCCGCTCGGCACGGGCAAGAGTCGGCAACCGTTTCAGGTAGGCGCTGAGATTTACGGTCACGCTGGGCTTGAGGCCGATATTGAAGTTCAGCAATTGATGATCGATGTGTTGCGAGTGCTCGGCGTTGAAGGGCTGCAATTGGACATCGGCCACCCGTCAATTTTTCGGACACTGATTGCGTCGGCCGGGATTTCCCCTGAGATTGCCGAGCAGGTTTATATCGCAACCGAAGCCAAGGACGTGCCGGCTTTGCGTGCGATTTCGGCAGAGCTTGGCGGTGCGGCGAGCGCATTGCTCGCGTTGCCGGGGTTGTACGGTGGCGCTGATGTGCTCACCAAAGCGGCGTCAGTGTTACCAGATAACGCGCGCATCAAACAATCCCTCGAAGATCTGGCGCAAATTCACACGCACTTTTCTGCCCAACGCGTTACGGTGAGTATCGATTTGGGTGAACTGGGTGGCTTCAATTACGAAAGCGGCATTACGTTTTCGGTCTATGCGAACGGCGCGCCAGATGCTATCGCCCGAGGCGGCCGCTATGATGAAGTTGGCAAGGCATTCGGTCGAGCACGTCCCGCGACCGGATTTAGCATGGACTTGAGATGCCTATTGCCCTTGACGCCGGATTTGCCGAAACGTCGCGCAATCCTCGGCCCGAAAAATACCGACGCGACGGCATTGATTGAGATTGAGCGGCTGCGTTCTGCCGGCGAGATTGTCATCGCCTGCTTGCCGGGATACGAAGGTCACGCAGATGAAATCAGCTGTGACCGGGAACTTGAAAATATTGACGGTCGCTGGACTGTAATTCCACGCAACTGATATTCATCGCAATCTCAAAGGACACAACATGGCAAGAAACGTCGTCGTCATCGGCACCCAGTGGGGCGATGAAGGCAAGGGAAAGATCGTCGATTGGCTGACTGACGAAGTCGCAGGTGTCGTGCGCTTTCAGGGGGGGCACAATGCGGGACACACGCTGGTGGTCAATGGCAAGAAGACAATTCTGCGACTGTTGCCGTCGGGCATGCTGCACCCGCATGTGACCTGCTTCATCGGCAACGGTGTCGTGCTGTCACCGACCGCACTCCTGCAAGAAATCGATGAGCTCACTGTCGCCGGTCTTGATGTGGTCGGGCGGCTGCGCATCTCGCCGGCCTGCCCGCTGATCCTTCCCTATCACGTCGCCGTCGATCAAGCGCGCGAAGCAAAAATGGGTCTTGCAAAGATCGGCACCACCGGGCGCGGCATCGGACCTGCGTATGAAGACAAGGTTGCGCGGCGCGCGATCCGACTCCATGATTTGTTGTTTCCCGAACGATTTCGTGAAAAATTGGTTGAAGTACTCGACTATCACAATTTTGTGCTGACCAAGTATTTGGGCGTTGAGGCGGTCACGGTCGATGCCGTGTTTGAGCCGACGCTGATCATGGCGGAACGATTGAAGCCAATGATTGCCGATGTCTCAGCCGAGTTGAAT
>JAYTUX010000516.1:0-11400 GCA_043744315.1 Betaproteobacteria bacterium
TCGTGACCCCGCGCGTTTCACGACGGCGCGAAAGGCATCCGACGCGAGGCAAATATGCCTGCCCCCAATGCGTTGCCGAGTTGTTCACATTCAGTAAAACGCGATTGCCACGGCACCGAGTATGGATGCAAAAATCGCCAAGGCAACGAGTCGGTTTCGCAAATACGCCGGCGGCATAAAGGTGCGTCCGGTCGCGACCGGCTTTTGCGAAAATTCCCGTTTGTCAGCGTGGGCTGAATCGGCAAGCCGTGCGAGCGCGGCGGCAGAACTGAATCGGCGCGAAAACACCAATTGATTGGGTACTGTCCGTGTCGCATTGGTTGTCGACATCGGTATGGTGGTCGCGTCGAATTGTGCGGCGGCCGGATCAACCCGTGCCTCTGGCACGCGTTGATCGATTCGCACTGTCTGGACGTCGCTTGCGCCGGTAGCGTCCGCGGTGCCTGCGATTCCGCCGTGAAATGATTGAGTCGCCGTGGAATCAGCGCGCAGCGGCACGGTCGCCTCGCCAATGGCTGCGTCGCTTTTTGTTGTGCCGCTACCGAGGCTCGCACGGCAGATCGCAAGATCCGCGGCGAGTTCGCGGGCGCTCTGGTATCGCGCAATGGCGTCCTTTTGCAGCGCTTTCGCGACGATTAAATCGAGCAATTCCGGCGTATCGGGATTGAATTGACTGACACGCGCTTCACGTGTGTTGACCACTGCAAACATCAGTTCGGCGATATCGTTACCCGAAAATGGTGCAATGCCGGCAATCATTTCAAACATCATCACCCCGAGGGAAAAGATGTCCGAACGATGATCGACCCGTTTCCCCACTACCTGTTCCGGCGACATGTACTTGGGTGAACCAAGCACCACGCCGATCTGGGTTTTCACCGTTGATACGCGGGTACGAGCGATGCCGAAATCCATGATTTTTGCGTGGTCTCCTTTCATGATCATGATATTGCCGGGCTTGATATCCCTATGTACGACACCGCTGTCGTGGGCGAAATTCAGCGCGTTCGCAACTTGCTCGGCAATATCGAGTACGCGCGGCAGCGCCAGACGGCCGGCCGCCATCAGGTCGCGCAATTCCACTCCTTCCAGCACTTCCATCGCGATGTACGCCCAATCGCCATCGCGGCCGCTATCGTAAATGGAGATGATGCCTGGATGGTTGAGGCTACCCGCCGCTTTCGCCTCTTGATAAAAACGGGCCTCGTATTCCTGTGAATTCGACGCATCCGGCGCAAGCTCGACTGCCTTGATCGCGACCACCCGGCCCAGCGACGGATCTTCCGCCTTGTAAACAACGCCCATGGCGCCACGACCCAATTCACCGATAATTCGGTAGCGACCCAGGTTTGTCTTTTCGAGAGTGTTCATTGCCAAAACTTGAGTCTTTCCAAGATGCCGGCTGGCCGGTGTTTGGCCGGCGCGGCAAATGAATGCTTTACGTCGATCTGTTCGCCTGGAGAGAGGTTAACTGAAGTGACGAATGGCGGACTCTTTCCGTTGCGTACTTCTATGGTGTGCGCGCCAGGTGCCACCTGCAGGCGTGTCACAGCGGGGGCTGCGCCTTTCAACACTCCGTCAAGATAGATTTCGCCCTGCGGCCGGATATCAAACACCAGTATCGCCGGCTGCCGCGCCGCGGCCAAACTTTGGAGACCGACGCGCGCCACGCCACCTAGCGCAAGGATGGCTATGCATGTGAACACAACGTACGTGATTTGGCGGCGCTGCGCGCGCGCCGCTGCCGCCGCGTCTTCTAAAAACAATTCGTGAACCCGCACGCTTGCGTCGGTATATCCACCAGCGCTGACAAATTTAGCCGCTAGCGCGGGCGTGCGTTGCGTGAGCGCGTCGCGAAAACCGCGCGAGATCAGGAGCATACCCGGCGCAGCGATTGCCGCCTGGGCGACCGAGGCGGCGGCATCGATGCCGTCGCCGACCAGGATCGAGTCTTTGCGCGCGTCAAGCTCCCGCTTGACTGGGCCATGATTGACGCCGATGCCTATTGTCGCGCCGCCACACGCCCGACGCGCGTGCAACGCGGCGTCGAGTGCCACACTCGGATCGCCCAGCACAACGACGGCCGCACCCTCCGGCGAATCCAGCACCATCCGGTCTACTTCGTTGATCGACAAAAGGGCGGCTTCAATGGCGGCCTCGACGACGGCGCGGGCGGCCGCTTGCTCAGCAACCGATTTTTGTGTGAAGCCGGGAATCAGCAAATACACGACGGAAGCCATCGGCTGCACGGAGTCAAGCGTATCGCTCATTTGGAATTGGATCAAAAAGATGCCGAAAATTGTACGTGATTGGAATTTTGCCGAAGGCAAAGGCCGCATCTGCGCCAAAGGCCGGGAACCGCACCAAAAAGCGCATCAAACGCACAAATTAAATCGGCGCCCGCTTTGGCTCGCCCCATTGTGCAAATGATAGTGTCTTTCAAAGATGGCGCAATCTACGCGGACAACGAGGGCGCACTTGGCAATACAATCGCGTGGACTTGTCCTCCGTCTTGGAAAGACACCGACCCCACCAAAACTGGCCTCACTCGCCCGCCTTAATCCGATTCTCCTTTACCACCTTCGCCCACCGCGAAATCTCACCCAGCAAGAAACTCTGCAACACCTCCGGCTTGCTGCCCAATACATCCATCCCCTGCGCCGCCAATTTCTCTGCAACATCGGGCGCCTTCAAGGCTTTCACCAACTCATCATTCAATTGCGCAATGATCGCGGAGGGCGTACCGGCAGGTGCCACCATCCCCCACCACGCGACCGACTCAAAACCGGCCACACCCTGCTCTGCCACGGTCGGCGTATTCGGCAATTTGCTGGAGCGTTTTGCCGAAGTGACAGCAAGCGGCACCAGCAACTTCGCGTCTATCTGCGGTTTGGCCAGAAAGATGGTGCCGATCATCAGCGGCACATGCCCGGCAATGGCGTCTTGCACCAGCGGTCCGCCGCCTTTGTAGGGGATGTGATTGAAAGACGTGCTGGCGAGGTTCGCGATTTGCGTCATCGCCAGATGGCCGAGGCTACCCGAACCGATGCTGCCGTATGAGACCGCATCGGCCTTGGTTTTGCCGATCGCAATGACTTCCTTGAAATCCTTGTATGCGGCACCGTGAAATTTGGCGATCACCATTGGCGAGGTGCCAATGATCATCACGGGTGCCAGGTCTTTCAGCGTGTCGTAGGGGATGTTGGGAATGAGGCTCGGATTCACGCCGTGGGTATCGAACACCACCGCAAAGGTGTAGCCGTCCGGCGGCGATTTGGCGACGGCGAGCGTGCCGATCGATCCCGATGCGCCGCCTTTGTTGTCCACCACGAATTGCTGGCCGGTTTGCTTGGTCAACTGGTGAGCGAGAATGCGCGACACAGTATCGACCGAACCTCCAGGCGGAAATACGGCGACGATTTTGACCGGTTTGTTGGGCCACGCTTGTGCAGATGCATCAAACGCCGCAATGAATGAAATTCCAAGCAAACATGCGCGCAAAAAGTTGTTCATATGGCTCTCCTCAGGTTGATACTCGTGGCCATGCTATCACGACGTTTTGGCACGACTCTTGACCTCAGCAAGTATTGAATTCACGGTTCGCTCGCCTCTGCAGTTCGCAGCGGCCGATCCAGCCAGTAGCGTGGTTGCTGATCGCGAAAGCCGATCACGCTAGGTGCCACGCCTTTGACGAACTTGACGGTGATTGCGCCCAGAAAATCGGTGCGAAGAATAGGGATATTTCGCTCCGCATAGCGCGCCATCACGGCTTCATTCGGATGCCGGAAACGGCTGCGATAACCGACCGGCACCAGCGCCAGCTTTTGTGCGACAGCATCGATGAAAGCGTCGGTCGATGACGTGCGGCTGCCGTGATGCGGCACCACCATCACATCGGCTTTCAACACGTCATTGTCATACTCGAAGCGCGAGAGTAATTGCAGCTCGGATAATTTTTCGATATCAGCCGTCATCAGAATCGTGCCGCCGGGCGCGGTGATCTTCAGCGTGCAGCCGAGATTGTTTGTCTTCACGCCCTCCTTGTCGTAGGCGTCGCTGGCCGGATGAATGATGTCGAAATCCACGCCATCCCAGCGCCACGCGTCGCCATCCTCGCATTTCATCAATTCGGCGGCGCCGGCCAGCGCAGCGCTGTCGGCTTTCATCGACGACATCACCCATTTTGGTTTGCGCGCGTCGATGATCGATTTGGCACCACCACTATGATCATCATCAGCATGCGTCACAATCAACGCATCGAGTACGCGGATGCCTTCGCCGCGTAGAAATGGTACGACGATGCGGCTGCCGGAATCGGCGTCAGGATTCCACTTCGGGCCGGTGTCGTACACAAGACTGTGATGCGCCGTGCGGACAACGGTGGCGAGCCCTTGGCCAACATCCAGCAAATGCACCCACAATTCGCCCTCTTTCGGCGTGGGCGGCAACACGAAAAACATCGGCAATGTGAAAACAAGGCCGGCGACACGCAGCGGTGCGCCGCGCGGTGCCAGCATCCACATCATGCCCATCAGTGCAAGCCAGGCGGCCCACAGCGGCGGCGCATGCGATTGCCAAACCGCATTCGGCAATTCCGCGAGCCAAGCAAGTGCTATGTAGCAAAATTGCATGATCCAATGCGCCAGATGCAAGATCCAATCGGCGGAAAAAAATTGCCCGACCCCCGCACCAAGCAGGGTGATCGGCACCACGATCAAGCTCACCAACGGAATCGCAAACGCGTTCGCAATCGGCGAAATGATCGAGACTTCCTGAAACAGCACCAGCGTCATTGGCAGCAAACCCAGTGTGACAGCCATTTGTGTTTTCACGGCACCGGAAAACGCGCTGGCCGCACCGGTGCGGTTCGCGGTGACGAAGAAAATCATCGCGACCGCGCCAAATGAGAGCCAAAACCCCGGTGCCAGTACCGCCCATGGATCCATCAGCACCACTGCCAGCAACGCCCCCGCCAGAATTCTCGAACCTGAAATGCCGCGGCCCAACCACAACGCGATGGCAATGGCGGCGAGCATGAAAAATGTCCGCTGTGTCGGCACCGAGAATCCAGCGATGAGCGCATAGCACAATGCCGCGATCGCGCCCGAGAGTGCTGCCGCGCGTTGCGCAGGCAGGCGCAAGGAGAGCGGTGGCACACGCGCCCACAGGCGAAACGTCAGCCAATAAATCAGGCTCGCGACCATCGTGATGTGAAGCCCGGAAATCGACATTAAATGACCGGTACCGGTGCGCCAGAAAACTTTCCACTGATCAGGCGGTATCGCGCTCTGCTCACCGATGGCGAGTGCGACCAGCACACCGCGATACGAGCTATCCGATAATGCGGCCAGCATCTGTTCGCGAATCGCCATCCGCATGCGGTCGATGCGAATCATGAATCCGTCTGCGTGAGTCGTCTGTTTTTCGTTGACACCTTTGACGCGGATATAGCCGGTCGCGCGGATGTCGCGCTCCAATGCAAAGGCTTCGAAATCGAAACCATGCGGATTCATGGTGCCGTGCGGTCGCCGCAGCCTCACGGTGAAATGCCAGCGTTCGCCGGGCACCATAACCGGCGCAATCGACACTTCGTTGGTCTTGCGATTGGTCTCAACGTACCACGCAAGCGATAGCCGCTTTGGAATAACGGCACCGGACGTGACAATTTTTTCCACGATGAAATCGAAACGCGACCCGCGTTCATTAACCTGCGGCAGGCTCGCAATCGCGCCGATCAATTCAACATCGCGCGACTCCCATTCGCGGGGCAACGGATCGGCCAGGCGAAGGTCGGCACGAAACGCGGCCCATGCAAATCCGAGCGCGATGAATGTCACGCCGACAAGTATCGCTCGTGCGCTGTGAACCACAACGCCATTTGCGTGTCTGAATAGCCAGGCGATGGCCAACATCATCAACGGCAACTCCCACCACCATAAATCAGGCAGACTGGCCTGTTGTTGCAGGCAGAAAATACCGATCAGAAATCCGAGTATCGCGATACGCATTTTATTGTTCTTGTCGGAGCGCAAGCAGCCAGTCGGACTTAAGGATAATCGGCTGCAAAATGAACTGGCCGGCGCATATTTCGCCGCTTGTCCACGCCAATGGAACAACCATTGGCTTGAAAATCAGCAAAATCTCCCCTCGCCCAGTTCATTTCTCGCTTCGATTCCTTAAATCCGACAGGCTGCCAGCCGGGTCAGGGAAATGCTGATTTACGAGCACAATAACGCTCCAGCCGAAAACCAGCCGACAGCCACTTGAAAAAATTTCTCAAAAATAAACTCCCGGGTCCGGAATTCATTACCGGCAACCGCTATCTGCGGTTCTTGAGTCCGTGGCTTGCGCATCCACGCCTGTGGCATATGCACAGGCGCTCGGTCGCGCTCGGCATCGCCATCGGACTGGTCACCGGCCTGCTGCCTGGCCCGGTGCAAATTCTGCTGGCCGTGCTCATCGCGATTCCGCTGCGTGCAAATGTATTGGCGGCGGCGTTTGCGACGTTTTATACCAACCCGTTCACCTTCATTCCGCTATATATGCTCGCCTATCAAATCGGCGGGCTGGTGACCGGGGAGCGCGTGGGGGCGTTGGATGTGCCGCAGGTCGAATTTACCTTTGCAAGTATTTGGAGCGCCGTGCCGGAAATGTTTCGCTGGATATTTTCTCTGGGCGACACGCTGTTGATTGGCCTCGCGATTCAGGCGACAGTGTTTGCGATTTGTGGTTATTTCCTCACGCTGATAGTCTGGCGAATTGTCGTCACCTACCGGTGGCGCTCACGTCGTCACAAGCTGTCGAACCCTTTGAAAAAACCATGAAACCTGACTACTGGCAAGACGCCTGCGCGCATTTATCCAAGCGCTGCAAGGTGATGAAGAAACTTATCAGGAATTATCCCGAGGCGCAGTTGCGTACACGCGGCGATCCATTTCAAACGCTCGCCCGTGCCATCGTCGGCCAGCAGATTTCAGTGAAGGCGGCGCAATCGGTGTGGGATAAGACTGTTGGCGTGGTTGGCAAAATTACGCCAAAAAATATGTTGTCGGTCACACCGGACGAGCTGCGTGAAGCCGGCAATTCGCGCCAGAAAATCGCCTACATGCAAGACTTGGCCGGCCACTTTGCAGACGGCCGTATCAAGCCGCGCCGTTGGCAAACCATGGCCGACCAGGATGTGATCGATGAACTGGTGGAGGTCAAAGGTATTGGCCGCTGGACGGCAGAGATGTTTTTGATTTTCTATTTGATGCGGCCGAACGTTTTTCCAGTCGATGACATCGGCCTCATTCGCGCTATCGAGCGCCATTTTCACGAGGGCGATCGGCTAACCAAAGCCGAAGTGCTGGCCTACGCGGAGCGTTGGGCACCGTGGAATACCGTCGCCACCTGGTATCTGTGGCGGAGCCTCGATCCGATACCCGTCGAATACTGATGGCAGCGGCAATGTTTGATCGCATCTGGGCGGTCGTCAAACGCATTCCACGCGGTCGAGTCGCCACCTATGGGCAGATCGCCGCACTCGCCGGCATGCCCCGGCACGCGCGGCAGGCGGGCTATGCGCTCGCGGCGCTGCCGGAAAACGTAAAGCTCCCATGGCATCGCGTAATAAATGCGCAAGGCCGCGTCAGCCTTCGCTTGCGCCACTGGGATAGCGGCAGCGATGACCTGCAAAAAATTTTGCTGGAAGCGGAAGGGGTAATTTTCGGTACGGGCGGCAAAGTGGATCTGAAAAAATTTCAGTGGAAACCTACTGCTTCGCGTCGCTAGTTTTTCCAAAGAATGTTGTGCCCAGTGTCACCAGCCCCAGCACCAACGCGCCTGCGACAATGCCGAAAACGCCATCAGCAAATATTGTCAATACTCCCGCGAATGCGCCTGCAGCGAGCGTCGCATCGGCAATCACCTGTTGCAAAGCAGGAATACCGTGGGTGAGGATGCCGCCACCAACCAGAAACATCGCGGCTGTCCCGGCAATCGACAGAAATTTCATCAAGTAGGGTGCCGTCAGGAGCAGACCATGTCCGAACGCGCGCTCAAATCTTCTTGCGACACTGTCCCCCGCACGTTTTGAAAGATACAGGCCGGCGTCATCGAGTTTGACGATGCCCGCGACCAATCCGTACACGCCAACGGTCATCAGGATCGCGATGCCGATGAGCACCGTTACCTGCGTCACAAACTCGGCAGTCGCAACGGTGCCGAGCGCAATCACGATGATTTCTGCCGACAGGATGAAATCGGTGCGTATGGCGCCTTTTATTTTTTCTTTTTCCAGGCCAACCAAGTCGATGGCCGGATTGGCGAGTGCGGCGAGCAATTCGCGCCGATGCGCGTCAACTTCAGCTCTGCCGCGCATGAATTTGTGCGCAAGTTTTTCAAACCCTTCATAGCAAAGGTAGGCACCACCAATCATCAGCAACGGCGTGATGGCCCATTTCGCGAATGCGCTGATGATGAGTGCCGTTGGCACCAGGATCGCCTTGTTTTTGAACGATCCTTTCGCCACCGCCCACACTACCGGCAATTCGCGGTCGGCATTGACGCCGGCAACCTGCTGCGCATTCAGCGCGAGATCGTCGCCGAGCACGCCAGCCGTCTTTTTCGTCGCGACTTTGGTCAGTAGTGCGACATCATCTAGGATGGTGGCGATATCGTCGAGAAGGGTCAGGAGACTGGTCGCCATGGTGGCTATTTATATTGGGGCCGAAGCGGCGAATTTGCGCGGAGGCCTAGCACAGACGGGAGTCTTCAGGCATAAAAGACCGGCGAGCCCCGCCAGTGCTTGTGTTTCGCAATTCAAACGAGCACGCCATCTGTCAACACCAACTTGCGCCGCATCTTCGCCGCAAGCGTCGCATCGTGCGTAACCATTACCAATGCGGTATTGAATTTGGTATTCAACGTCAGGATCAACTCAAAGACTTGATCGGCCGTACCGCGATCGAGGTTACCCGTCGGTTCATCGGCCAGCACGCAGGCGGGCTCGGTGACTAGTGCGCGCGCGACCGCCACGCGTTGGCGCTCACCGCCGGAAAGCTCCCCGGGCTTATGCGTAAAGCGATGCGCGAGGCCGACTTCAGCGAGCATCGCCGCCGCGCGCGCTTTCGCGACTGCGGTCGTTTCGCCGCGAATCGCGAGTGGCATCGCAACATTTTCCAGCGCCGTGAACTCGGGGAGCAGATGATGAAATTGATACACAAACCCGAGCGAGCGATTGCGTAATTTTCCCTGAGCGAGCGGCGTGAGTTGATCCATGCGTTCGCCCTGCAAAGTGACTTCGCCGGACGTCGGCGCATCGAGGCCGCCGAGCAAATGCAATAACGTGCTTTTGCCGGAACCCGACGTGCCGACGATGGCAATCGTTTCGCCGGCGGCAACGTTGAAGTTGACGCGCTTCAAAACTTCCACCGCGACATTGCCTTGCCGGAATGTCTTGGTGAGATCGCGACAGGCGATAACAGTGCTGGGCAAGTTACTCATAGCGTAGGGCCTCGGCGGGATTGACTTTTGAGGCGCGCCAACTCGGATAAAGTGTCGCCGCCAATGCCAGCAACAGGGAGATCACCGCAGTCGACCAGACATCGTTCCACTTTAAGTCCGACGGCAATTCAGAGAGAAAATACACTTCCGGGCTCAACACTTTCTGGCCGATCAAGTTTTCAATGAACGGTACCACCACGTCGATATTGAGCGCGAGCACAATTCCGGTCGCCACGCCGATCAAGGTGCCGATCACCCCGACCACAGCTCCCTGCACCACGAAGATTTTCATGATCATTCCGGGCGATGCACCCAGCGTGCGCAGGATCGCGATGTCCGGATGTTTGTCGGTCACCACCATCACCAACGTTGACACCAAGTTGAACGCGGCCACCGCAATAATCAAGGTGAGGATGATGAACATCATGCGTTTTTCAATTTGCACGGCGCGGAAATAAGTCGCGTTTTGACGCGTCCAATCCGTCACATAGCCGTCAAATTTGAGCGAGTCGCCCAGTTGACGGCTCACGCGTGGCGCGAGATCGGTCTCATTTAATTTGAGCCGAATACCACTCACGCCATCGCCAAATTGATACAGCACCTGCGCATCTTTCAAGTGAATCAATGCGAGATTGGCATCGTATTCAAAGTGCCCGGAACTGAAAATGCCCGTCACGGTAAAAGCCCGCACCCGCGGCACCATGCCGGCAGGCGTCACGCTGCTTTGCGGCGAATAGAGATAGAGCTTATTGCCCATCGTCACGCCCAGCGCGCGCGCGAGTGCGCTACCCAGAATGATGTTGTATTCGCTCGCAATCAGCGAACCGATTTTCCCCGCGCGCATGTCGTTGCCAAGCGTGGAAACCTTGACCTCTTCATCCGGCAAAATACCGCGCACGATCGCACCGCGCACGCTAGACGAATAGGCGAGCAATCCCTGACCATCAACGAATGGTGCCGCTTCGGCGACGCCGGGATTTTTGCGCGCTTCCGCGAGTAAGGCGGGCCATTCCGCCAGGCCGCGCGCGGGGCCGGAGTCGTAGCCCATGATTTGCACGTGGGAAGAAACGCCAAGGATGCGCGCCCGCACCTCTTTCTGGAACCCATTCATCACCGACATCACCGTGATCAGCGCTGCAATGCCGATCGCGATGCCGAGCATGGACGCCATGGAGATAAATGAAATGAAATGATTCTGGCGTTTTGCGCGGGTATAGCGCAGGCCGATGAAGAGCGAGAGAGGTTGCAATGTGAGTTCAATAAGAGAGGAAGTAGGCGAATGATAAACTAGCAGCTTGTCGGACTTAAGAAATCGAAGCGAAAAATGAAATGGGCGTGGGCAGATTTTGACGATTTTCAAGCCAATGGTCGTTCCATTGGCGCAGAAAAGCGGCGAAATATGCACCGGCCAGTTCATTTTGCCGCCGATTTCTTAAGCCCGACAGGCTGCTAGGCACCGCATGAATCTCGATGTACTCATTCCTTCATTGTTGTTCCCCGCACCGATGCAAAAGTTGCTGCCACCGCCGAATATTCTGGCGCTGGAGCAAATGCTGGCGCGCGCGGATCATCGGGTTGACCCCGCAAGCGAAGATGTGCCGTGGCTATGCGAACGTTGGGGTATCGAGGCACCCTGCCCGGTTGCAGCACTGCTGGCCGAACACGATGGCATCGATGTGTCACATCACGCGTGGCTGTTTGCCGAACCGTTTCATCATTCGCCCGAACAGCAGTGGCAAAAGTTGTCCCCTGCGCGCCTGCTCGAACTTACCAGCATTGAGACCTCAGACATCATCGCCGCGCTGAACGCAAATTTCGCAGATCGGGGATTGATGTTTTTTGCACCGACGCTGGCGCGTTGGTACGTTCGATGTGAGCCCGGAGAAATTCCTGTCACAACTTCCATCGCGAAGG
>JAYTUX010000517.1:0-11348 GCA_043744315.1 Betaproteobacteria bacterium
CAAATGCGCTGACGTTGAACCTGCCCGGCAATGTGAAACTTGCTCCGGACGTCGAATATAGCTGGGGCGTTAAGTCCGGTGCGACGGATGTCGGCATGACCAGTTTCAAGACGCTGCCGATGCATGCCATCGATATTGCGCAACAGCGTAAACCCGACGATAAGGCGGGATTTTCCGATTGGTTGCTTTACGCATTGACGCTGAAAGAAGTCGGTGCCGATCAGGATGCGGGTGAAGTATGGGCGAAGCTCGCGAAAGACCGGCCGGATCTGCCGGAATTGACCGCCCTCGCCAAGTAGTCCCCGGCGCAAGGCCAGCAAGACGGCGTTCCGACCCGGTCGGTGCGCCGTCTTTTGCTTCGGACATGGCGATATTGATGATTCCCCTGAAACTGTTGGACGATTTGGGCAATAATTGAGGAAAACAACACGGGCAATTCACGTCGTTATGCGCGCATTGGTTTCAAACATCGTTTTCAATGTCCGGCGTCTTTTCGCGAGCCTCATGCTGCTTGCCATATGGTTTGCTGCGTCAAACTCGGCGCTGGCATTCGATGACCGTGTCGCACTGGTGATTGGCAATGACAACTACCCGACGGAGCCACTCAAGAATGGCGTCAACGATGCTCGGGCGATGCAACAGGTTTTGCAAGAGCTCGGCTTCAAGGTGGTCTTCAAGCAGAACGCGGATATTCAAACCATGCGCGCTGCAGCCGTCCAGTTCGCCAAGCAAATGGATGGTGCCTCGGCAGCGGTGTTTTACTACGCGGGACACGGAATTCAGCATAGCAACCGGAATTTTCTGGTGCCGGTCGACGCCAAGTTGACGGCCGAACAGGAGATTGCCTATTTCACGATCGATGTGGATCAGATCCTGACGAGCATGGAGGACGCGAAGGTCCGCCACAAGTTCATCATCCTTGATGCCTGCCGCAACAATCCATTCAGAAACCTGAATTTGTCCAACGGGCTCGCCAAGAGTTCGCGCGTACCAACCGGCACCACCATCTCCTATGCGGCCGGTGCAGGCGCGGTGGCGCTCGATGGCGAGGGCGAAAATGGATTGTTCACCAAACACCTGGTTGCGGAAATTCGCAACCCCGGCATTCCCGCGAGTGGTGTGTTTGAAAAAGTCGGATCCGCCGTCTCAAATGAGAGCATGAACCGGCAAAATCCGGAGACCCAATCCACGGCTTCACCGCGCGGCGCGTTTTTCTTCGCCGAGCGCGGCGCGATTGTCGCCAACGCCTCCATTTCCGGAGGAGGCGTCAGCAGTGAGACGGCTGCACAGGTTGACCGCGAGTATTGGACGGATATCAAGAACAGCAAAAAGATCGCCGATTTTCAGGGCTACCTGAAGCAGTTTCCAAACGGGATTTTCGCGGACCGCGTACGTAGTCGTATCGACGATTTGCGTGCAGAGCAGTCCCAGCAACAAGTGGCTGTTGCACCGCTCACCAACGCGGGCGCAACAGTGGCGCCTGTACTGGTTGCCGAGAAAACGCAGGAGCCCGTCGCCAAGCCAACAATTACGCCACTGACGGCCATCCCGGCAAAAACAACGCCCACCGACGCGCCCATTCGCTTAGCCGCCGCACCCGCCGCCGTCCCGACGAGTGAGGTGCGCGGACTCGAACAAAAATCCATCACGCCTGCCACGCCCGCGACGATGCCCGCGCGCACCCCCGCATCGCCGCCTGCACCTTCGCCCGCCTCAATTCCCGCTGCGACCACCGCACCGCCAGCGAATCAAGTTGCGGCCTTGTCGCCCGATCAAAAAACATCACTTCCTTCGCCACCGGTATTTCCCAAAATGCTCACCGGTACCCTTGAATTTCCAGGCGGCGCGCGATACGTTGGCGATTACAAAGAAGATAAGGAAAAGAATCAGATATTGCACGGCAAGGGCGAATATATCGCACCGACATTTCGTTACAACGGCGAATTTCGCGACGGCAAGAAGCAAGGAAAGGGCGTCTACGTTTGGGCGAACGGAGACAAGTTCGACGGCGAATTCGCCAACGATCAAGCCTCGGGAAAGGGCCGCTGGGAATTCTCCAGCGGTGATATTTACGTTGGTGATGTGCTGAACGCAGTAATGGTCGGCAAGGGTGTTTTAGTGGCGAAGAACGGAGACAAATATGAGGGGCTGTTCGCCGACAGCAAGCCCCACGGTCAGGGCACGTACCTGTTTGCAAACGGCGATCGCTACGAGGGCGGCATGGTGGCGGGCAAATTGTCGGGCAAAGGTGTTTACATCACCAAATCCGGCGACAAGTTCACTGCCCCGTTCGTTGACGGCGTTGCGAATGGACCGGGCACCTACGAGTTTTCCAACGGCGATCGTTACGTCGGTGAAATCAAGAGCGGCATGCTGACCGGCAAGGGCGAGTATTTTCACTCCGACGGGCAGCGCTCCGAAGGCAGCTATGTCAACGGCGTCTTGAATGGGCCCGGCAAGTTCTACTACAACAATGGTTCGTTGTTTGAAGGCACATTTGAAGGCGGCTGGAAGCGCGCCAAAGGTGTCATGATTCAAAAGGACGGCAACAAGCGCAACGCCGAGGTCGTTGACGGCGTGACGACTTTCCCCGGCGGCTGATCAATATCTCAATCCTGTCGCGCCCCGGCTCGAACCGCGATACCCAGTCCCCATGAGCCTGCTTGAGAATGTCGTCGTGGGTTCGAGCGGCAAAGTGACGCTGACTGTCGGTGATGAACACACCGCTTCGCGCGTTGGCTCCGGGCAAATTCACGTACTCGCGACGCCGGTGATGATCAACTTGTTTGAAGCCGCTGCATTGGCGGCCTGCGAACATCTGTTGCCATCAGGACATCAAAGTCTCGGCACACACCTAGACGTTACGCATGTCGCTGCGACGCCAGTTGGCATGCGCGTGACGGCGACAGCGACGGTGATTTCGGTCGAGGGCCGCACCATCAAGTTTCGCCTTGAAGCGCGCGATGAGCGCGATCTCATCGGTGAGGGAACGCATGAACGGGTGGTGGTGAACGTCGCAAAATTCGATTTGCGGGTGAAAGAAAAAACCGCTCTGATTGCGATCCCACCCAAGACGTGACGTGCTGTGCGACTAACGCGCGGCGACCAAGGTCTGTTTCGTCAACGCTTCACGGATTTTTGGTAACGCTGCGAGTGCCGCGGCTTCACCGCGCAAAATGCACATTCGCCGATACGCCTCGCTGATGCTCGCGTAGTAACCGAGATCAGGATGGATCATGACATCAGCGTACGGTAACTGATTTGCGACTTTGGCGGCACGCGCACGGTCGCGGATGGCCCAATCGGTGGGCGCTTCGGGCGGAATCGCATGTACATAGGCTGAGACATCGACCGCAATGACCACCGCCGCGCCCAAGTCGCGCGCAACCTTCACCGGGACCGGCTCGGCTTCATCGCCATCGTGATATTCCACGCCGCGAATGCGGACCGGCGCAAATCGCCCCGGTATCGCGCTCGATGCGCGAATCGCGGCGGCCGTGTCGCCGCGATTGAATACCACCAAGGAATTATCGCGCCGCAACGCGGCTGTCACGGCCAGTTTTCGATTGAAACCATCCAGCGGTTTGCCGCCGGTGCGTTCATTGATGAATTTTTCAATCGCGCCGCCGTCGCCCGCAAAGCCGGATGTCGTGACGCCGATGAAACGTTTCGCATCGAGATCAAGAGCAATTTTCTCGATCTCAGCAGCCGGCATGCGGTCTGCATACAGCGCACCGATCATGGCACCGACACTGGTGCCGACCACCAGATCGGCTTCTATCCCGCTGGCCTCCAGCACCTTCAGCACGCCGATGTGCGCGAAGCCGCGCGGACCGCCGCCGCCCAGCACCAGCGCCACGCGAGCTCGCTTTGTGGGGGCGTAGGCGTCGAAATGCGGTGCATTGGGGCCGTTGTATTCGGCGATACCACCCACACAGCCTACCAACAACACAGCGACCAACACACAAACGCTCGCATTGGGTAACTTGCGTGTAGCGACGATTGAACGCATAGTGGCGGGCAAAATTTTCATCGCCCGAATTTACCATGCCCATCAAAAGCAACCAATACGACGCCCTCATCATCGGCGGCGGCCACAACGGTCTGGTGTGCGCCTGCTATCTCGCCGCGAAGGGGCTGAAAGTGCGCGTACTGGAACGCCGCGCGGTCGTCGGTGGCGCGGCGGTGACGGAAGAATTTCATCCCGGATTTCGCAATTCGTCGGCCAGCTACACCGTGAGTTTGCTGAATCCAAAAATCATCCGCGATCTGAATCTCGCCGCGCATGGATTGAGAATTGTCGAGCGCCCGTTCGCGAATTTCTTGCCGTTGAACGATCGCGAATATCTGAAAGTCGGCGGCGGCATTGACGCCACGCGTGCTGAGGTTGCCCGGTTTTCTCAGCGCGATGCCGATAATTTGCCGCGCTATTTCGCCATGCTCGATCAGGTCGCGGCGGTATTGAAAGATTTGCTGCTGGAAACCCCGCCGAATATCGGCGGCGGCATCGCCGACATGTTGCAAGCGTGGAAAGCCGGAAGCCGATTCAAGGCGCTCGACATGTCCGCACGACGCGATGTGCTCGACCTCTTCACCAAAAGCGCGGGCGATGTTCTCGACCAATACTTCGAATCCGATCCGATCAAAGCGTGTTTTGGTTTCGATAGCGTCGTTGGCAATTTTGCCTCGCCTTACACGCCGGGTTCGGCCTATGTGTTGCTACATCACGTTTTTGGCGAGGTCAACGGCAAGCCGGGCGTCTGGGGCCACGCCATCGGCGGCATGGGCGCGATTACCCAGGCGATGGCGGCCGAGGCGCGCGCGCGCGGCGTGGAAATTTCTCTCGACGCTGCGGTGGCACGGGTGGATGTAGTGGACGGCGTCGCGCATGGCGTAAAGCTTGCCGACGGCACGCAGCTCACCGCAAAACGGGTCGTGTCGAATTTGCACCCGAAGCTTTTGTTTGAATCACTCGTGCGATCAGCGGACGTGCCCGCCGAATTCAGTCGGCGCATTGCCGCCTACAAATCCGGTTCGGGCACATTTCGCATGAACGTCGCGCTGTCTGAATTGCCAAGTTTCAGTTGCTTACCGGGGGCAGGGCCGCACTTGTCGTCGGGCATCATCATGGCCCAGACGCTGAACTACATGGAGCAGGCATTTTTCGAGGCGAAAACGCACGGCTGGTCGAAGAATCCGATTGTGGAAATTCTGATTCCGAGTATCGTCGATGACACGCTGGCACCGCCCGGAAAACATGTCGCGAGCCTGTTTTGCCAGCATGTTTCGCCAATACTTTCGGAAGGTAGAAACTGGGACGATCATCGCGAAGAAGTGGCCGATCTGATGATCGCAACTGTCACGAAATTCGCGCCAAATTTCATGGCCAGCGTAATCGCGCGGCAGATCCACTCGCCGCTCGATCTGGAGCGAAAATTCGGTTTGATCAGCGGCGATATTTTTCACGGCGCGTTGTCGCTCGATCAATTGTTCAGCGCGCGTCCGGTGCTGGGATATGGCAATTACCGCACACCCATCAAAGGACTTTACCAATGCGGCGCGGGTACGCATCCCGGCGGCGGTGTAACGGGAATTCCGGGGCACAATGCGGCACGGGAGATTTTGCGGGATCGCTGATTCCAATTCTCAATCTTGAGGGGGTTGTTGAAATTCGCATTCCAAAATTACTGCTGGCGAAATAAGAAGCACTTCCTCCTTTTTAAAGGAGGATTGAGGAGGATTTTGGGCCGTGCTGGCGCAGTGACCACCGAAAATCTCCCTCAATCCCTCTTTTTCAAAGAGGGAAGCGCTTCAAAATTCAGCGTGCGGCAATTCCAATTCGAATTTCAACAAACCCCTAGTACTGTCATCCTTGGCGCAGCGAAGGATCTTGTCATGACAAGTCCCTTCGCTACACTCAGGATGCCATTGCACTTTCTAAGATTGAAATGGAGTGAGTCGTGCAATGGAAGTCCATAACTGGCGCGGCGTTCGGCGAGTAAATACTCGAAGACCCCCTCTGACGCTCGTGTTTGTACGATTTTCGCTGGGAAACTACTCCCAGACCGGCTTGCGTTTTTCCAGGAATGCAGAGATACCCAGTTGCGCCTCGGCCAACATGAAGTTCCGGCTAATCTCGGCGCTGGCGATTTGATAGGCCGGGGTGATGCCAAGTTCCAATTGCTGATAGAACTGCGCTTTGCCTGCCGCGAGCGATTCCCTTGGGTTCGCCTTCAGCGCGTGCGCGAGTGTCATTGTCTGTTCCCGCAATGACTCGGGCCGCACCACGCGATTGACAAGCCCCCATTCGAGCGCGGTCGCGGCATCGATGAATTCGCCGGTCATGAGCATTTCCATTGCGCGTTTGCGCGAAATGGCGCGCGACAGCGGTACCGCCGGCGTGAAGCAGAACAATCCCAGACTGACGCCGGACACCGCGAATCTCGCCTGATCAGATGCCACCGCCAAATCGCATTGCGCCACCAATTGACAGCCCGCGGCCGTTGCCATGCCCTGCACCTCGGCGATCACCGGTACCCGCAGGCCGGAAATTTTTTGCATCATTGCACTACATCGATCAAACAGCTTTCGAACAAAGGCCGCATCGTTCGCGGCTTTCATTTCCTTCAAATCGTGTCCCGCGCAAAATGCCTTGCCGTGAGCCGCAATCACCACTACGCGCGCGTCTGAATCATCCCGGAGTCGATCCAGTTCGACATGCATTGCATCGAGCATCGCGAGTGAAAGCGCGTTGTACTGGCGACCTCGATTTAGCGTGATAAATGCGATGCCGTCCCGCTGTGCGCATTCAATGGTTGGTTCAACTATTGTCGCGGGTGTGTCCATGGTTTTGCGTCCTCAAGGTCAACAACGCAAATCATACCCTGCGACTTCCGGGGCGCACGACTCTCGATACACTCGAAAGATTGGCTAAATTGCCACGACAGGCGACGGCTGAATCAACTCGAATGTGCGATTTAGCACTGTCACTTGGAATACCCAGTCGTAACATCAAAATGGTCATGGCTTTTCCCATAGCAGAATGGGTCGTTTACAAGCGCCGGGCAAGGGCATATTATGTGTCGCAGGGAAGTGAACAAATGACTTTTCCTTTGAAATCAAAAACAAAGGCAGAGTTCTTGACGCGGCTTAACAACGTCCGCCCTTGCGTTTGCGTGATCGCGAAGGTGGCGCACCTCGACGGTAATGCCCATGATAAGAAAATTCACATTGCGTACCTTGCGTCCGCGTTTTTCGGTGTTTCTCGCGATGATGTGCGTCGCGACCTGTTCGGCGTTCGCCGCAGGCGACCCAAAAGTGCTGGCGGATGCGCAAAAATTGCTCGCCGACAGCAATCCCAAACAAGCCTTCGCGCTACTCGTGCGTGAGCAGAGTCAATTCGGTGACAACCGCGAATTCGATTATCTGCTCGGTGTCGCCGCGCTTGATAGCGGCAAGATTGATGATGCCATCATCGCTTTTGAGCGGGTGTTGGCCGCGAACCCAAAAAACGCAGGTGCACTGATGGATCTTGGGCGCGCCTATTTTTTGGCAGGATCGATCGATTTGGCAGAGGCCACGTTCCTGCAATTAAAGCAAAGCAACCCGCCGCCGACGGCGCAAGCGTCAATCGAACGCTATTTGCAGGCGATTGCGCAAAAGCGCGATCAGGGCAAACGTGCGGTGTACGCGTACGGTGAAATGTCGCTCGGATATGACTCCAACATTACCGGCGTGCCGAAAGATTTCACCGCCGCCGTGGTGTCGGCATTCAATATTCCCGGGGTGGAGCCTACTGGCAATTCAATCAAACGCAAAGCCGGATATCTGGGTGCTGCGGCAGGCGTCGACTACATCCATCCTTTGACCGCAAGATGGTCAGCGGTACTCGGTGCCGAAGCGCGCGGGCGAGCGTATCGCAATGAAAGCAATTTCAATTCGCTGAACGGCGAAGGCCGCGCCGGTTTCGCCTGGAACGACGGCCTGCACGGTCTGAAGCTCAGCGGCGGTTACAGTCAATTCAAGCAGGACGGCGAAGCGCCGGGTGAATCTCGTCCGACCAACGACCGCAAAACGACCAGTGCGGGCGCGGACTATCGTTATACCCTCAGCGAGCAGCAGCAATTGAACGTCGGTGTGAACGGTTCGCGCGTACGTTTCCCGAAAAACGATCTGGAAGACGTGAATGCAGTCGCCGTCACCGCCGGATGGCTGCGCTCATTTGCCGGCAATGGTGCACCGATACTACAGATCAGCGGGTATTTCAGCCGCGACGAGGCAGTGCGCAAATTGGCCGACGGGGTTTCGGATAAATCGAAACGCGTTGGCGGGTTGCGCAGTTATTACCAGTATTCGCTGACGGAAAAACTGTCGCTCTTCAACGGCCTGGGATTCACCACGCGCCGCGATCAAAGCGCTTTTTCACGTGCAACCGAAATTGAATTCGGTCGCGACCGGCTCGCCGATGTCACGCTCGGCGTGAACTGGCGCTTCCAACCGAAATGCGCCATGCGCGCGCAATGGTTCGGGTCGCGCAACGATTCCAACATCGCGATTTACGACTACACGCGCAACGAAGTGTCGTCGAATATTCGCTGTGATTTCCAATGAAAAATTCTGCCGCGCGACTGATTAAGTCGAACCAGGGAGTGTCTGACATGCAAGCTTTTCACTTTTTCAAAATGCGTCCGAATACGCTGGCAATGTTGGTTGCCGCATCGATTGCAGGCGCATTCAATACATCGGTTGCTTGGGCGGCGAGTGGGCAATTCACTTATGTCACCGGGCGAGTCGAATTGACGACTGCCTCGTCGAGTATTCCGTTGCAGGCGCGTGCCGGCACCGAGGTCAATCCTGGCGATCGTATCGTGACCTTCGCAGACGGCATGGCCCAGCTGACGATGATCGACAGTGCGCGCCTTTCACTGCGATCGAATTCGCAACTGCGCGTCGAGATTTACCCCAGCGCACCGAAGGACGACACAGGGGCATTGCTTAATCTTGTTAGGGGCACTTTGCGTGCGTTTACCGGCGCTTTGACTTCCAGCCAGTCTAAATTCACCATGCGCACCAAAGTCGCCACAGTCGGCATCCGCGGCTCCGGCAATATCCTCAACCAATCCGACGACGACACCACGACCACCAACCACACCATTGAAGGCAGCCACATCGTCACTGACAACGAAGGTAAATTCGCGCCGATCATCACCAACCCGAATCAAACGGTGCAAGTGGTACTCGGTCAGGCGCCAAAAATAATTCCCACGCCGCCCAATCTGCTCGATGCAGGCAAGACCATGGTCGGCACCGGCAGTACCGAAAGCACCGGCGGAAAAACCGGCGGGGAGGGCCCCGCTCAAGGCGGTGGCCCAAATACCGGCAATACGAACGTGGTCGGCAGCAACGGCCTCGGTTTTCCGATTGTTGATGCCACCGGCAACCTCGGCGTTGATCCAGTCAATCTGCAAAATGTGGTGGTCGGCGTCAATGGCACCGCGTTTGGCGATCAGGCAGTACCCGGACAAATTACGCTTGACACGTCCGGCGCGATGCGTGGCTACACCGGTTACGCGGGCGGACAAAGTGGCACCTCAATGAATGTGCAAGGCGGCACGGCAGCGGAATTGCAAACCATCACCATCGGCGGTGCAACCACGATTGTTCTTGGGCGCTGGACCGGCGCGACCGCGTTTGCGTTTACCGGTGGCAGCAGCCCGGTTGGCGCAGGGAGTGTGCATTGGGCCTACGGCGGCTCGGGATTCCCGGCATACCTTTCGGATGTGTTGACGGGCACCGCCTCGTACACCCGCGCGGGTGCGACCACGCCTACCAATCAACTCGGCACTCTGGGTCAATTGGTGAGCAGTGTGCTCGATGTCAATTTCACGGCACGCACCTTGAACGCGACACTTGGCATTTCGATGCCCAATGCCGGGAATTCAAATGGCGGCACATGGACCATGCAGGCGACGAATATTCCAATCGCGTTCAACTCATTCGTCGCCTTTACGGGCGGCGGTGGGCTTACGGTCACCAATAGCGGCGGGCAAAACTCCAACAACAACGGTCGCTTGTCGGGTTCGCTGGAAGGCTCATTCGTTGGTGCAACGCTCAATGGCGCGATCGTCGGTTACGGATTGGTGGATCAGACATCGACAACCGGTTTTCAGAGCGTGAGCGGCGTCGTCGCATTCCAGGGGCCTTCTCAAAACGCGGCGGCGACGTTTCGCGATGGATTGGTGTCGGATGCCACTGGCGCGTTGAGCGGCGCGAGCTACATCCGCAATTTCGCCACCACCAATCGCCCGGAGGAAGTCGCTGTGGGTGAGCAGGGCAGGGTTGCATCGTTTACTGCACCCTACGTCAACGGCAATCGACTGGTCGGCCACACCAATTACGCTCAAGGCACATCGACAAATGTCGACAACGGATTTGATGCCACGACCGGCCTCGTCTGGGGTCGTTGGGCAGGCGGTTCGGCCACGGTGGGTGGCCAAAACACCAGTCTTGCCAATAGCAGCGTGCACTATATTTTTGGCGCGGTGCAAAGTGGCCCGGCGTCGTTGCCATTGACCGGCAACGCGGTGTATGACGTCGTTGGCTCCACCCGGCCCACCGATAGCGCAGGGCGCACCGGCACCATGAATTCCGCCACGCTCGCCGCCAATTTCAGCGCGCGCACGGTGGATGCAAGCGTCAACATCGGCATCAATGGCCAGACCTGGAACGGTGCCGCCAACGGCGTACCTATATATCGCGATCAATATTTTTCGGCGTATGGCGGCGGCACGATCGCCGGTGTGCCGCGACCGGCGCAACTGACGATTACTTGCGCACCGAATTGCACGCCAACGATTCCGGCGGGCAGTCTGGATGGATTCTTCACAGGCCGAAGCGGGCGCGGGGCGGGTGTGATGTACAACCTGGGGGGTAATTCCGGGGCGGTCGCGTTTGTGAGGCGCGGCGGGTAAGGCCGTTGACTGGCGGGCGTTTCCAGCCATTTTTGGCCTGGAAGGCACGCCAGTGCTTGAGGTTAACCATCCAGTCTTTGTCATGCGGGATGATTGTTGGTAGCGACACAACATTGAGCGGTGCAATAAATTAACGGTGTAAAAAATGACGATTCGACGCACAACGTTTAGGTTTTTCCATGCCGCGCTGGCTACCCTCGCACTCGCCTTCTCAGGCGGGTCGGGCGCGGCACCGTTTGCGTATATCTCGAACAACAATCCGTCGAGCAACAGTATTTCGGTGATCGATCTGGCGACCAACTCAGTGACCGCGACCATTCCCGTCGGGGTGCAGCCGTACGGCGTCGCGGTCAACCCCGCCGGCACGCGCGTTTATGT
>JAYTUX010000518.1:0-11343 GCA_043744315.1 Betaproteobacteria bacterium
CTGCCTTACGCGGTTATCCTGAATGCGTTGTTGACCTACAAGAACCAATTCCTTGTCGGGCCCACGAGCATGGTTCCTGCAGCTGTGTACAAGGCGGTAGGTAACTACCGCGGAGAGGAGTTTCGCATCGCCGCCGACTTGGAGATGTGGGCGCGTATCGCCAAACATTATCCGCTCGGCATATTGACGGAGCACCTGCACCACTACCGACACGGACACGGAAACCTTACGCAGAACTACTATCGCCTTCGCGGTGAAACGGAAATCCATTTCCGCATACTCGACAATCATCTCGACGACGGCGGCCGGGCGCTGGTCACGTCACAGGCGTTGACGAACCACGAAGCGCATCGAGCTGAAGATCGGATCATGGTGGCGATCAATGAATATATTCGTGACAACCTTTCGGCGGCGAAGCAACTTTTGCGAGACGTGCGAGTGAACCAACTGCACGGCGGAACGCAGGTACAAAGCTGGCGCCTGTCGGCGCTGTTGATGTTCATGCGTCTCCTGACGCGCCTGCCCCGCATTGGGGTCGTCGCTGATCTGTTTTACCGCCGCTGGCATGGTGCCAGAAAGTACTCCCCGAAGACCTAATGCCTCGCTTGATTCACCGACAATCACACCGAACGCTGATGCCGGTGTGTGCGCAACGCTCTGTGGCGAAACATTCTCGCGTCATTTCTTGTGTGAACAGTTCTTCGGCCCCTGTGACTGCATCTGCGCAGCGACATACTGTTCCTCCATACCTTACCGCACAAAGACTCATTGCGAGCGATGTACTACGTACACTGATGTCTTGCTTCCGATGGCTTCGAGTAATGTTCGTCAGCCGTGAGGATGCATGGCGCACCTTTTTATTACTGGCTTTATGGGCTGCATGAGTGTCTCATCCGCCAGATAATCGGCCCGCCAGAGCAAGCGACATAAGCTGATTTACCACGGCGACCAAGCGCAAATTGCGATTGGTTCGCCATGACGCGACTCTCCAACTCGAATGCGCAAATCAGTCGTTAACGAAATAACACCCTTATCGGACGCGCAATTGAACTTTATCTTCTTCGCATCGTGGCTATCGCTGGCCTTGTCTTCAGACTTGCCGGTTATGGCGGTGCTCGCCGGCTGTGCAAATGTGCCCGGCACCCAACTGATATCGCAGGCGCATGGTTCCGATGCGACTACGCCCACTGCCGCACTCTCGATGTCGCCCGCACCGACCCCGGCACCAGTCAGAACGGTCTTCGTTCGCATCGACGAGTCGATCACCCATCAGGTTATCGAGGGTTTCGGTGCGGCAACAACTGAGCATTTCGATCTTGTGACGCGGGAAGACCTGATGGGGGCATTGCGCCCGCGCGTCATCGAAGCTGTCTATGGCCAGATCGGTATCACCATGGGGCACCTTGACGTCGGCCCCTATGAGAACTTTGATCCGTCGAAATACACTACAGCCAACGACAACGGCGATCCGTTCACCATTAATTGGCGTGCCTTTAACTTTGTCCGCTCCGAGGGTCAGAAGATCGGCATTGTTGATCTCGCCCGCGACTATGGATTTGACAATTTTACGATCCATAGCGGAACAAACGTCCGATGGTCGGATCCGTGGATGGCCGACATTCGCAAATCCAACTATCGCCTGTATCTCGACGAAATGGCTGAAAACGTGGTTGCACCGTTGATTCATTGGCGCGACAAATTCGGCATTGTGACGCGCTGGCACCATCTGTTCAACGAACCCACCACCGGCAATGCCGAACTCGCGGGCAGAGGTGTTCAGGAAGTCGTGGATATCGTGAAATCGGTCGGCGCGCGCTTTCGGCGTGAAGGCTTCGGCGACCTGCGCATGGCTGTGGCGAGTGAAGAGACCGAAGAGGCCAGTCTCGCCACCGCGCGCGCCATTCTCGCCGACCCGGAGGCGCGCCGAAATGTGGGCGCAATCACCTACCACACCTATCCGTATGGCTCGATTTACAGCGACGTGAACCGAATTCTAGCCACGTCCGGCCAGGGCAAACCGGATGCAGGTCGTATCAAGGTGCGCAATGAAATACGTGATCTCGCGAAACAATACGGCCTTCAGGTGTGGATGACCGAAGTGAGCAATGGCCGCGCGGGGCCGCTGGATTCCTTGCGCGGGCGCGCCATTCATATCCACGATGAAATGCGTTACGCAAACGCATCATCGTATTGGGCGATGTTCCAGGCGTGGGACACTTTTTCCCGGCGCGGCACCTGCGACGAGGACTGTTTAGTGTATTTCAACCGTGTTCGTGGTACGGTCAGCATCAGTGGCACCGGCTATGCGATCGGGCACTATGCGCGCTGGATCAAACGCGGTGCCGTGCGCATTGCGGGCGAATCGGATGATCCACTTGTATTAGCCACCGCATTCCGTGACGACACGCGAAAGGAAATTATTACAGTCGTCGTCAATAATCATCGGGAACCCGTGTCGGCCCGTTTTAAGGTGGGCGCCGGTATCAGTGTCAGCGGTGCCGTAAGGGGCGAGCAATCATCTGCCGAAGGCTATTGGCTTCCGCTGACGATAGCGCCGCCAGATGAAGACCAGAACATTCACACCACACTACCCGCACGAAGTGTTACGAGCTTTTCAGTGAAGTTTCGCCGAGTCGCACAATGAGGAAACGCCCACGATTTGCTGGCGAAACTTCGACGCATAAAGGCCCTTGACAGCCCCGCAAATTGAATCTGAGCGCGCGATTTTGCCAGGCCCCAGCATTGGCGCGCCTTTCCAGTCGCAATAGCCCGTAGTACCGCGCCGGTGCTTGAGTTTGTCTATTCTCGAGATATAAAAATCAACGGTTCGCGGGAGGTCGCGTTCAACCGATTCGGCGTCCCTATTTCGGCAACACTGATTCGTACAGCCGCGCCAACCGTTCGGTCGCTGCCGAAATCCCGAAGCGCGGTAAAACGTGCGCACGAAGCAACTGGGGATCGAAGCGTTCGGGTGAGCGGAGAACTTCACTGAGAGCCGCAGCCATGGCCGCTGGGTCGTCAACCGGAACCAGTCGTCCGACCGAGTCGTCGATTAATTCCTCGGGTCCGCCGCAGCGTGTAGCCACCACAGGCGTCCCCGAGGCAAGCGCTTCAATTGTAACCGTCGAAAAACTTTCGCGGCGGCTCGGTACGGCCAGCACTGCGGCGCGGCGCATTTCAAGTGACACGTCACGGGGATCAAGATGGCCGATGAACTCGATTCGATCCGCGATGCCGAGGGTCGCGGCCAGATTTCGTACCGCAAGTTCGTCGCGGCGGCCGCTTCGCGTGAGCGTCGAACCAATCACCCGGAGATGAGCGTTCGGCTGGTTCTCCAAAAGCAATGCAAGCGCGCGAATCAGAACATCCAACCCCTTTACGCGGCGAACGACGCCGACAAACAAGATGAGCCCCGCGATGCGTTGCTCAAAACCGGGCGCGACAAACGCGCTCTCGTCAAGAACATTCGGCAGCAGCTCGACACGCATCGAGTCGCCCACCACTTCGCGCACCGTCCGGCGGGTGGCTTCGCTTACGGCAGTGACAACACTAATTACGGCCAACGCATCGATGACTTGTGTTCGCGTCCGCCTCTCATTGTCGAGCCAAGGGATCCAGTTCGCGTGTTCGGTGATTACGACGGGGATACCGAGTTCGCGCCCGATTTTCGCGGCGATCACGCCTTCGGGATAAATGAAGTGGGCGTGGATGAGATGGAATGGCCGTTCCGCATGAAGTTGGCGTGCAAGTTTCTGAACGACGGGTAACGCCAACTGGGCGTCCAGCGAATGCGTAAAATGGAGAAGCCCCCCGGGAACACGGGGAAAGTAGGCAACCACGCCGTTAGAAAAATCGCGCGGCGGCACTCGTCGAAGCCGCTGCCATTCGGGTATTGGCAGGCCTCGGGGCGCCCATGGAATCATCGAGATAACAATTGGCTCAGCGAAGGGAAGTGCCGCATACGTCAAGCGAGCGACCCACAATCCATGTCCGGGGAGTGCAGAGTTTGGATAGGTATGTGCCAGCACGAGTACGCGTGGTCTTGACACATTTTTGATGAAGGGCTCACTCATGTTGCTGTTTTCACAGATTGAATGCAATTGTTCAAATTTTGCTTACCATTCAAGTATGCGTGGAATCGCGCAGTCCATAAGTTACATGTTCGTATCGAGGGAAGCATGATAGAGTTCAACGGCGCACGAATGCAACCGGCGGATACCCGGTTCCGGCTATCTGCATTTGTGCAAGCGTCGTAATGTTGCGGTGGCCTCCCATTGGCGCGGTGATCAGTCGAATCGCCATGAAAATGTCGCATCGCCATTTACATTCGCAGTCGAGAGAAGTTGGGGGAGGGAAATGCAACAGCCCGGCATCACCAGCCGCATTCGCAGGCACCTGAGACTTACGCGCGCCGCGCACGAGTCGGGAGACGAGGGCACGCCTCCCTTTCTCGTTCTCTTCATCAACTCCATCTGCAACCTGACATGCGATCACTGCTTTTACTGGCGCGACCTGAATCAGCGCAATGACCTGACGTTTGATGAGCTCAAGAAGTTGTCCGAAAATCTTGGGCCGATCGACAACCTGAATCTTTCCGGCGGCGAGCCGTTTATTCGCAAAGACTTCGCCGAGATTGTGCGGACATTCATTCAAAACAATGGCGTCAAACAGATCTACGTTCCGACCAATGGGTACTTCACCGATCGGACTGAGAAAGCGTTGCGCAACGTGCTGAAAGAGAAGGATCTGATGCTGTTCGCCTGCGAAATTTCGCTCGACGGCATGCCTGCGTACCACGACAAGTTTCGCGGCAACGACAAGTCGTTTGAAAAGGCAATGGAAACTTACGACATGCTGGCCGAATTGCAGAAAGAGGATCCGCGCCTGCGCATCCATTCAATCTCGACGGCAACCAACCAGAATATGGGCGAAATCTGGGAACTGACCGACTACCTGCACAAACGCTGCCCGAAAATGGATCACCACAATCTGGCGATCATCCGCGGCGACCGGAAGGATCCGGCGCTTTTGACACCCCCAATTGATCAGTACCGCGCCCTTTCCGAGCATGTTCGCGAGGTATGGCTCGATCGCGACGAGGGCAGGTTCGGGGCCATTGTTGAGCCAATGCTCCAGTGGGCGAAAACCGAGTCTGTGTTGCAGAGCCGCCAAGTGGTGCCGTGCAAAGCGGGTGTTTTGGCGGGTGTAATCTATGCCAACGGAGATGTATCTGTTTGCGAAATGCATGAGCCGCTAGGCAATTTGCGCGAAGCGTCTTTCCGGGAAATCTGGAATTCACCGAAAGCAAAGGAATTGCGCGCGCAGATCAGCGCCAAGGCGTGCTGGTGTACAACCGAAGTTTTCTTGTGGCCAAGCATCGTGTTTCAGCCGCTGCATTTGGCGCGTTCGATGATTGCCGGGCGCGTTTGGGAAAAGCCAAAGGCACCTGAGGGCTATTCGGCGGCGAGTTTCACCGGCAAGCCTCAACCGAGTCAGGTCATAAACATTGATCGCCTTTCACGCAGCCCGAAAGACGCGGCAGCGACCGTTTCAACCGAAACCTGAACTGCAGCGAGAACTCGATGGGCGCGGCGGACACAATTCATGTCGTGTCGCCGACGCCGCGCGTGTCGGTCGTGGTCGCCGCACGAGAGCCGCCCGACACAACCGAACAAGCCCTTCTTTCGCTCGTCCGACAAATTCAGGCCACGGAAATTGAGGTTCTCATTGTCGACGGAAGTGATGATGGAAAGCTGGAAGCGCTCGCGCAACGATTTCCAGGGTTTCGCCACATTTCATTGCCCGGTGGTAATCTTCCCGCATTGAAAGCCGAGGCGATTCGACAGGCGCGCGGTGAATTTGTTGCCGTGCTAGATCCCAGCGATGCCGCCGCGCCAAACTGGATCAGCGAAATACTTGTCGCATTCGATGATGCAAGCGTGTCGGCAGTGGGCGGCACGGTGATGCTGTCGGGCCCAAAGACTGCCGGTAACATCGCGGCGTATTTGTTTGAATATGGCGCATTCAATCTGCCCATTGACAGCGGCGAAACAATGGCTGACCTGCCGGGTAACAACGTTGCCTATCGGCGTGGCGCGTTGATCGACACCTGTGCCGATATTCTGGCATCGGAAGGTTTCAACAAGCCGTTTTTTCACGAGCGTATTCGCGGTTGCGGCGGGCGGCTCATCATCAGGCCAAGCATGCGCGTAGACCATCTTACGCACTATTCTTTGTTGGACTTCGGTGTGCGGCGCTTCCATTACGGACGCTGTTTTGGCGCAGTGCGTGCGAAGAGGGCATCATTGGGAAACAAAGTTCTCTATCGCGTATTTGCCCCGTTTGTTGGGCCGCTGCTTATTGTCCGCCACTTTGTCCGAAACGTACGTCACGCGGAGAATCGGCGTCTTTTACCCGTTGCCGTTTTTTCATTATTTGGCATTTGCGTTTTCTGGGGCATCGGCGAATGGTTTGGTTATTGGTTTGGTGCCGGGCGATCCTGTAAAAAATTGTATTGAATCACCATAGCGTTTGTGACGAAAGTCTGTCGGTTCATTTTGGCATCAAGGGTATCCGTAAATCCGCCCTTCAATTACAATCACTTTCGCGTCGACAAAGAGACCGCACTTGATTGCGCAAGTAGTTGAACCGACAAAAAGTAGTTGCGCTTCCGGTCGGGAGCCCACCACAGGCCTTGCTCAAACAATACGCGGCAGTCCGGTTTGGCTGAATCCAATAAGCCCCAGGGAGACAAGAATTGAATTCTGAGCGCAGCGAAGACAATCGAATGATCGTCATTGGCGGCGGGCCGGCAGGCTTGACGGCGGCGCTGGAAGCGACGAATCACGGTGCGATTCCCCTTGTGCTTGAGAAAGACCATCAAGTCGGCGGCATTGCCCGCACCGACCAATACAAAGGCTACCACTTCGACATGGGTGGTCACCGCTTCTTCACCAAGAACAAGGAAGTCAAAGCGCTGTGGAAGGAGATCATGGGGGGCGAGTTTCTGCGACGTCCCCGACTGTCGCGCATCTATTATCAGCAAAAGTTCTTCAACTATCCCCTGAAGCCGATAAACGCGCTGACTGGTCTGGGTTTCGTGCAAAGCATTTTGATCGGATTCAGCTATATCCGCTGGCAATTGTTCCCTTATCGCCGCGAAGAGACCTTCGAAGAATGGGTCACCAACCGCTTCGGACGGCGGCTGTTCATGATCTTTTTCAAATCCTATACCGAGAAGGTCTGGGGGATTTCGTGCTCCGAGCTGAAGGCCGAATGGGCGGCACAACGCATTAAAGACCTGTCGCTGAAAACCGCGTTGTTGAGCATGATCGTCAAACCGGGCTCAAAAATTACCACCCTGATCGAAGAGTTCGACTATCCGCGTCTCGGCCCCGGCATGATGTGGGCCGCTTTCAAGACCGAGATCGAGAAGCGCGGCGGTGAGGTGCGGCTCAATCAGGAAGTCGAGCGCATTGTGCGCACCGGCCAGCGCATCGACGCGGTCGTTACCGGCAAGGGGGCATCTGAGACGCGGCTGGCCGGCAGCCACTTTGTCTCGAGCATGCCCGTCGCCGAATTTATCCGCAAGCTAGATCCGCCGGCCCCTGAGTCAGTATTGCAGGCGGCGGCCAAACTGCATTACCGGGATTTTCTGACCGTCTGCCTGATCGTCAATAAACCCGAGCTGTTTCCCGACAACTGGATTTACATCCACGACCCGAGCGTGCAGGTGGGGCGCATTCAGAATTTCAAGAACTGGAGTCCGGACATGGTGCCGGATCCGGCCAAGACTTCGCTCGGGCTGGAATATTTCTGCACCGAAGGCGACGCGTTGTGGACGACAGCCGACGCAGAACTCATCGAACTCGCTAAACGCGAAGTGGATCGAACCGGACTCGCGAGCTATGCCGACGTTGAGGATGGTTGTGTGGTGCGGGTGGCGAAGGCGTATCCGATTTATGACGCTGACTACGGCGATTATCTAGGTCAGGTGCGGGAGTTTGTGGACGCGCTGGAGAATTTCCACACAGTGGGTCGCAATGGCTTACATCGCTATAACAATCAGGATCACGCCATGCTCACGGGGCTATTGGCGACGCGCAATCTTTTGGCCGGTGAGCAGAATGATTTATGGAGCGTGAACGTCGATCAGGAGTATCACGAGGAAGAGCGCGAAGATGCTGGTGTCACGACATCCATTCCCGTTCCGTCGATGCCGAGCTTGGGGGCCTGGGTGTACGCGAAGCTGGATCGGACGGCGTCAGGGCTGGCGGTGGGCGTGATGGCCGGCGTATTGCTGTGTGTGGCAACCTTGATTCTGGTGGCAAAAGGGGGGACGGTCATTGGCCCAACGCTGGGATTGTTAAGCCAGTATTTCCCGGGCTATCACGTGAGCGTGACGGGTAGTTTCATTGGTTTGGCATATGGGGCGGTGACCGGCTTTGCCGGTGGCTGGTTGTTTGCATTCCTGCGCAATGCCGCCCTGTTCACCAGCCGTGCCATTCTGTATCGTCGGGCGGAGCGTAAAGTCCTTCGACAAATGCTCGACTACTTTTGAAACGAACAATAATGAGCAAGCAACCAACACAGGAACACATCCATGACCAGCGATAACGAAGACACCGTAATTCAAACTCGCTTACTCTATTTGAACGCGGTCGTGCAAGGCGTCACGACCGGCATGTTCGTCGGTTTGGGCCTATTCGCATTGACGATCTGGCTGGTGATCAAGGGTGGTGACACTGTCGGGCCACACTTGTCATTATTGGGACAGTATTTCATCGGTTACAGCGTCACCTGGCGTGGCGCATTTATCGGGATGACCTATGGTTTCATCGTCGGCTATGGCATAGGCTATGCATACGCCCGCATTTACAACTGGGTGGTGGACAAAAAATCGCCGCGCACATCAGCGTAAACTCTCCGTGACTTCAACGGTGTTATTGGGCGTCAACCGATGAATACATCGGTCCACGCCGCCGCCGCGTTCAAGCAACGCGACGCCGGCTCGTACGATACGGTCAGTGACAGTTTCGCGCATTTCACGACGCGCTTTTCGCAGCCGATTGCATTGCGCATGGCTGAACTGGCTGCTCTCAATTCATTCACCCGCGTACTCGATGTCGGTACCGGCACCGGCATCGTGGCGCTGGCGGCGGCGAGTCGCCTGGGCGCAAATGGTCACGTAAACGCCATTGACCTTTCCGCCGGTATGCTGGCAACCGCTGAACGGCTTGCTTCGAACGATCCCGCCGGGACGCAGATTACTTTTCAAAGCATGGACGCCGAGGCGCTTGAATTTAACGACAACACCTTTGACGTTGTTTTGTCATTGTTCGCGTTGCTCCATTTTCCCAATCCGTTCGCGGCATTGCGCGAGATGCGGCGGGTACTTAAGCCGGGGCATGCGCTCGTCATGGCGCTGGGTAGCGGCCCCTCCATGATCACCGTCACCGGTTGGAAGCATGCAGTGCAAATGCTGCCAACATTGGTGCGCCGACGCTTGGGTCGGGAGCTGGCGGCCCCCGCCTTTCTGGACGCGATGGTCGAAAAATATCTGCCGCGCAGCCATGCCGACGAACAATCTGCATTGGCCGGTCACGGGCACGGACGGCTTGATCCGGTGCAGGAACTGGCGCGTCAGGCAGGCTTTATCGACATTTCCACGGATTGGGTTGGTTACAATCACCGGATCGACACGGCTGAGGAATTCTGGGAGTTGCAGCGCACTTTTTCCAGTCTCGCCAGAAAGCGCATCAACGAGGCACCCCAGAGCAAGGTCGATGAGATGCAGGAAGCCTTCATGAATACCTGTCAACGCGTCCTGGCGAGTGGTGGCAAACTCGTCTATCCGGTCGGCGTTGTGATACTGCACGCCCGAAAACCCGACAACAAATAATTTTTTCGCGCGGTTCGCATCTTACGCCGGCCGCATGGAGAACATTTGATGAGCAGAATGCGAACGGCGCTTTTTGGATTAGGCTTGGTGGTGGAAGATATCCACCTGCGCGCCTGCGCCGCCTTGCCCGAACTGGAGTTGGTGGCCGCTTGCGATCCACGCGTTGAGCGCCGCACGTGGGCTGAACAAAAAGGGGTACCTGCGACCTATCCGGATGCGTTGAGCTTGCTGGAGCGCGAGAAGCCCGAGTTGGTGATCATCGCAACGCCGCCCGACACGCACCGCGATATGTGTTTGCTGGCCCTGCAGCATGGCGCGCATGTGTTGTGCGAAAAACCCTTTGTCACTCGAACCGACGAGGCGGACGACGTGGTGAAAGCGGCCGCGTTGGCCGGTCGCATGGTGGCGGTCAATCACGAGTATCGCTATCTCGATATTTACATGAAAACCAAGCAGGCGATTGATCGCGGCGAATTCGGTCGCCCTTACCTGATTCAGGCATGGCAGCAGATGTTCCACCCGCCATACAAAGAATCCAACTGGCGCTCAAAACTGGTTCAATCCACGCTCAATGAATTTGGCAGCCACACACTGGATCTGTTTGCCTATTTCTTTGATAGCCACGCAAACACCATCACCGCGCACACCCCCAAAGTGCGCAAGGACACCGACGCGGACGTGCTGGTGCAGGTGACGCTGCGCTATCCCAACGAATGCATGGCGACCATGCTGTTGAATCGGGTCAGTCGCGCGCCGAGGCGCTATCTTGAAATGCGTATCGACTGCGAGGAGGCGTCGCTGCGACTGTCATTCGGCGGCCTCGCACGCGCGGCGGTGGAATGGTCGGGAGAAGTGGGGCGTCCGGTGTTTCGCACCAGTTTTGTCAAGGGTGGCGAGGCGCGCGTCGAGCAGGGCGGTCGGTCGCGGATACTCGCGGTCGACAAAGTCGAGGCGCGGCCGATGGCCACCTCCCGCGTGCTGCGAAAATTGATCGCCGATATTCGTTCGGGGCACCCGTCGCTCGATGGCGTGAATCATGCACGCGCGTTGGCGCGCACCGTTTTCGGCGGTTACGCGTCGGCCACGCGCGGCGAGACCGTCAATCTGCAAACGTTTTCACCGTGACGGTTGCGCTGTCGATTGTTGTCGCGAGCTGCAACGCGGTTGTCAGTATCCGCGACTGCCTCGGCTGTCTGGTGCGACAGGCCGATTGGCGCATCGAGCTGATCGTGGTGGACAATTCTGACGACGGGAGCGCCGACATTGTCCGCGCGGACTTTCCGCAAATTCAATTGGTGACGCAGCCAAAGAACGCACTCATCAACGAAATGTGGTCGGCGGGAATAAAAGTAAGCAGCGGTGAGATTGTTGCGCTGACCACGGCGCATTGCATTCCCTCCGACGATTGGATCCAACAGGTATTGGATGGGCATTTGGCGGAA
>JAYTUX010000519.1:0-3277 GCA_043744315.1 Betaproteobacteria bacterium
CAAACGTGCAATTCGCAGTGAATCCTGACGATGGCCGTATGGTGGTGATCGAGATGAATCCGCGTGTGTCGCGATCCTCCGCGTTGGCCTCGAAGGCGACCGGGTTCCCCATCGCCAAAGTGGCGGCCAAATTGGCAGTCGGATACACGCTTGATGAATTGCGAAACGACATCACCGGCGGGCTGACCCCAGCCTCATTCGAGCCGTCGATTGATTACGTGGTTACCAAAGTGCCACGTTTCGCCTTCGAAAAATTTCCGCAAGCCGATGATCGCCTGACGACGCAAATGAAAAGTGTTGGCGAAGTGATGGCGATCGGGCGCAATTTTCAGGAGTCACTGCAAAAGGCCTTGCGCGGATTGGAAAACGGTGTCGATGGATTCAACCTGAAAACGGTTGATCCGGAAAAAATTGGCGACGAACTAGCGTACCCGCGCGGTGAGCGGCTCTGGTATGTGGCCGATGCATTCGGCATAGGCATGACTCTCGAAGAAGTCCATGGCTACACCAAGATCGATCCGTGGTTTTTGGCGCTCATCAAAGAGCTGGTCGATACGGAATTGGCGGTTGAGAAAAAAACGCTGGAGTCAATTGACGCGACCGAATTGCGCGAACTGAAACGCAAAGGATTTTCGGATCGGCGCCTTGCACATTTGCTGCATGTGAAAGAAGGCGACATTCGTGCGAAGCGGCATGCGGCAGGCATTCGCCCCGTCTATAAACGCGTCGATACCTGTGCCGCTGAATTTTCAACGTCCACGGCATACATGTATTCGAGCTACGACGAGGAATGCGAGGCCAATCCCACATCGAACAGAAAAATCATGATCCTCGGCGGCGGGCCGAACAGAATCGGGCAAGGCATCGAGTTCGATTATTGCTGCGTGCATGCCGCTCTTGCACTGCGCGAAGATGGTTTTGAGACCATCATGGTCAATTGCAATCCGGAGACCGTTTCAACGGACTACGATATTTCAGATCGACTGTATTTTGAACCACTCACGCTGGAAGACGTGCTGGAAGTCGTCGACAAGGAAAAACCGATTGGCGTGATTGTGCAGTTCGGCGGACAGACTCCGTTGAAGCTCGCACGTGCATTGGAAGCAGCCGGTGTGCCGATCATTGGCACCACGCCGGATGCGATCGACATGGCGGAGGATCGCGAACGATTCCAGAAATTGATTCATGATTTAGGCCTGCTACAACCGCCAAACCGCACTGCGCGCACCAATGAAGAAGCGATCGTGAAGGCGCGCGAAATCGGTTACCCGCTGGTAGTGCGCCCCAGCTACGTGCTGGGCGGGCGCGCGATGGAAATCATCCATATCGAGTCCGATCTGGAGCGCTACATGCGCGAGGCGGTCAAAGTATCCAACGACTCGCCGGTGCTGCTGGATCGTTTCCTGAATGATGCCATTGAAGTCGATGTCGATGCGATTTGCGATGGCACCGACGTGTTGATCGGCGGCATCATGGAACATATCGAGCAGGCGGGCGTGCATTCGGGCGATTCGGCGTGTTCGTTGCCGCCGTTTTCACTCTCTGACGCATTGCAGGATGAATTGCGCCGCCAGACGGTGGCGATGGCGCACGCGTTGAAAGTGGTGGGTTTGATGAATGTGCAGTTCGCCATTCAGGGCGAGGGCGCCAATCAAAAAGTGTTCGTGTTGGAAGTGAATCCCAGAGCCTCGCGCACCGTTCCGTTTGTCTCGAAGGCAACATCGCTGCCGCTTGCGAAAATCGCGGCGCGCTGCATGGCCGGCATGTCGCTCAAACAACAGGGCCTAAGCGGAAAAAACGGCGGAGAAATAATCCCTCCATTCTTTTCGGTGAAAGAAGCCGTGTTCCCGTTCATCAAGTTTCCCGGCGTGGATACGATTCTCGGCCCTGAAATGAAATCGACCGGCGAAGTAATGGGTGTGGGCACCACGTTTGCCGAAGCATTCGTGAAATCGCAAATGGGCGCGAACATCAAGTTGCCTGCGACCGGTCCCAACGCAGGAAAAGTATTCATTAGCGTGAAAAATGCCGACAAGCCGAAGGTCGAAGAAATCGCCCGCACCTTGCAGGAACTCGGATTTGCAATTGTTGCGACCAAGGGCACTGCCCTTTATTTGCAGGCACGCGGCATCGCCTGCGAACCGGTCAACAAGGTGCTCGAAGGCCGCCCGCATATTGTGGACTTGGTGAAGAACCGTGAAATCACGCTCATCATCAATACCGTCGAAGAAGACAAACGCTCCATCCGCGATTCATGGTCGATCCGCAATGCCGCCTTGCAGGGGCGCATCACCTACTACACCACGATCTCGGGGGCCAAGGCGGCCTGCGTGGGCATGCAACATTTGGCCGAATTGACAGTCTATGATTTGCAGTCGTTGCATAAATTGATCGCGGCCGCCTGACGCAATCGTCAGGCGAATCATGACGCAAAAATTTTCAGACCACGGATGCGAAATCCGTGTCCACCCTTATTTTCCACAGGATAAAACCATGAGCAGCATCGCCAAAGTTCCATTGACCGTCGCCGGTGCCGCCGCACTCAAGGCCGAATTGCATCGCTTGAAAACCATCGAGCGGCCTGCAGTCATCGTCGCGATTTCGGAAGCGCGCGCGCAGGGTGATTTATCGGAAAACGCCGAATACGATGCGGCCAAGGAAAAGCAGGGTTTCATCGAAGGCCGCATCAATGAAATTGAAACCAAATTATCGAGCGCGCAAGTGATTGACCCGGCCACCCTCGAAGACGATGGCCGCGTGGTGTTCGGCGTAACGGTTGATCTCGAGGCGATCGAGTCCGGCGAAAAGCTCTCTTACCAGATTGTTGGCGAAGACGAAGCCGATATCAAACACCACAAAATTTCTTTCTCGTCGCCGATTGCGCGTGCCATGATCGGCAAAAGCGCGGGCGATGTGGTGGAAGTGCGCGCACCCGGCGGCAATACGGAATACGAGATCGTCGACGTAAAATACGCCTGAGAAAGTCTATATTCGGCGAGGGTTTCGGGGCGAAACTGGCTGGAGAGCCTCGCCGATGCTGGTGGTTGTTAATTGGTTCGTGGTTTGCGCTTGGTGGAAAGCTTCGTGCCAAACCCCGAGCTGCCTTTGCCCACGCCCTTTGATGTCGGCACGGCAACGCCTTTTTCACGGGGCTTCCTTTGTGAGCGGCTGGTGACACCGGCTTTGGCACCAAATTTGGTGCCGGTCTTGGTACGCGGTGCGGCAAAACCTTTGACGCCGGTCCGCCGGTCTGAGCGCTTTGGCAACGCATCTTTCT